>NZ_FXAJ01000031.1 GCF_900177535.1 Priestia filamentosa | reverse complement strand
CTTGCTATTGTTGTTTTAGAATATATACAAGTAAAATCTAATGCATTCGAAAAGTTTTTGACAGGTAAATCGAAAACAGTGATCCAAAATGGACAACTAGACATTAAAACGTTAAAAAAATTGCGATTAACCGTAGATCAATTAGAAATTCGTCTACGCAATCAAGGAATTACTAATATTCAAGATGTCAAAACGGCAACCATTGAACCCAACGGACAACTAGGTTATGAGCTTCAAGATGATGCAAAGCCTTTAACAGTAGGAGAATTTAAGAATGTGATGGCTGTCTATTTTCCTCAGTTAACCAAGTTACAAGATTCTTCTGTCCAGTCGCCTACTCAACCTAAGTCGAATCCTTCTTCCAATATCTTTGAAGAAGTAAATCAAAAACAAGAAAGACATCCTAAATACCTTCAATAGTGCCATTTCTTTGGAAAAAGGGTTCATAGAGAATAAGAATAGAAAGTAAAAGAAATACTAACCCCATCAATGAGGAGGAGGGGTTTTTATGTTTTTTCATGTGAAAGAACTACAGTATAGAGCCAAACCGGATAAGCCGGATCCCGTATATGCAAGAAAGTTACAAGAGGTCCTCGGTGGACAGTTTGGTGAAATCTCTGTAATGATGCAATACCTCTTTCAAGGATGGAATTGCCGAGCAGAACAAAAATATCGGGATATGCTCTTAGATATCGGGACAGAGGAAATTGCTCATGTTGAAATGTTAGCAACGATGATTGCCCAGTTGTTGGATAAAGCGCCTGTGGAAGAACAAGAACAAGCAGCGAAAGATCCGATTATCGCCAGTGCCATGGGTGGGATGAACCCGCAGCATGCCATTGTGAATGGACTCGGTGCAAGTCCTAATGATAGTAATGGATATCCATGGAATGCACGATATACCATTGCCAGTGGAAATCTTCTGGCTGACTTTAGAGCTAATCTCAATGCCGAATCGCAGGGGCGGCTTCAAGTCGTACGTCTATATGAGATGACTGAAGACAAAGGTGTACGAGATATGCTCTCTTTTCTTATCGCGCGTGATACGTATCATCAAAATCAGTGGGCTGCTGCTATTGCTGAACTCGAAGAGAAAGAAGGATTAGTGGTTCCAAGCACCTTTAATCGAGAGTATGAGAAGTCAGATGTAGCCTATACCTTTATGAGTTGTTCAGAAGGAACAGAAAGTGAGCAGGGACGATGGGCTTC
>NZ_FXAJ01000030.1 GCF_900177535.1 Priestia filamentosa | reverse complement strand
CCGGAGTAAAGCAAATCTACTACTTTCCATTCGCAGAGTGACGCAACAAAATACAGGCAAGCGAACACCTGGTGCAGATGGCTATACAGCCTTAAAACCAAACGAACGTATCAACCTATATCGACAACTGCTAAAACGTAATGTCCTTCAGCATCGCCCAAAGCCGGCGAAACGAACGTTTATCGCTAAGAAAAATGGGAAACTAAGACCTCTCGGTATTCCGACGATACGAGATCGAGTGTATCAAAATGTCGTAAAGAACGCACTAGAACCGCAATGGGAAGTCAGATTCGAACCCACTTCCTATGGTTTTCGTCCTAAAAGAAGTACACACGATGCAATAAGTAATCTCTTTAACAAGCTTAACACGAATAGTAAGAAAAAATGGGTGTTTGAGGGGGATTTCCTAGGATGCTTCGACCATCTTAACCACAATTGGATAGTAGAACAAATCTCTATGTTTCCAGGAAACACTCTCATGAGAAGATGGCTCAAAATGGGATACATAGAGCAGGATATGTTTCATAAAACAACAGAGGGAACTCCTCAGGGAAGTATTGTGTCTCCTCTTTTAGCCAACATCGCGTTATGTGGAATGGAAGAAGAAATCGGTATTGTTTACAAACAGACATACAAACCAAGTGGAGGATATAAAATCGACCCGAAATGCAAAATAGGACGCGTTCTTTATGCAGATGACTTCGTCATCGTAACGGAAACGAAGGAAGATGCTGAAAGCATGTATGGGGAACTCGCTCCTTACTTACAAAAGCGAGGAATTACACTTAGCAAAGAGAAAACTAGAGTTACACATATCGAGAACGGGTTTGATTTTCTCGGCTTCTCGCTGCGTCAATACAAGACGGAACAAGGCAATAAGCTACTAATCAAACCTAGCAGAGACAGTATCAAAAAGGCAAAGGGTAAGATAAAAGATACGTTCGCAGTGATGAGAGGACGACCAGTAAAAGAATTGATACGTGTTCTAAACCCAATTATTCGTGGTTACGGACAGTATTGGAAACATGTCGTTTCAAAAAAGACGTTTGGATATATGGACAACTATGTTTTCTTCAAAATAACGAAACATCTTAAACGACTGCATCCAAAGAAGTCGTGGAAATGGATTACCAAACGTTATTTTAAGAAACCCAACCACGGAGGGAATGATAAATGGACTCTCACATGTCCACTTACTAACATTCAATTGTTAAAGATGTCCTGGATTAAGATAGAACGGCATGTCATGGTAGCCTATAAAAACAGCCCAGATGATCCGAGTCTAAGAGAGTATTGGGAAAAGCGAGACCGTAAGGTCTTTAATAGTGAAAATACATTGGATAGGATGAAACTCGCAAGAAAACAAGGATACCGTTGTGTATTGTGCAAGCAGACTCTACAAAATGGAGAGAAAGTTACAGTGCGAAACCTAGAGGTTTCTACAGATAAATTTGCTAAATTAGTACATGTACCATGTATTAAATAAATAAGTTGTTCGGATAAAAAGAAGGCTTGAGCCGTATGACGGGAAATCTGTCACGTACGGTTCTTAGGGGGGCGGGCGCTCGTGAGAGTGCCTGCCTACCCGACT
>NZ_FXAJ01000029.1 GCF_900177535.1 Priestia filamentosa | reverse complement strand
TTTTCTTCACATCCCATCCCTCCTTTAAGACTTATCCTCCCTCATAATTTTAAAAAAATTAAAAAGCGTGTAAATCTAAATATAAACAAAAAAAAGCACAAACTTGTTGTTATTAAACCATGAGTTTATGGGATAAAAAGTGTTGTATATTAACTGAATAGTCGTCTAATAATAAAACTAACGAACTGCATACCATTAATATCTATAAAGGTGATGGAAAATAATGATGTCCCCGTGGTTTCTCACGCCAAATAATGTGTTGATAAGGTTGTACCATCAGGTGGTTGAGCAAGAACTTAATGGTGAACTTAGGCAAATCCTTTATAACGAAATTAAAAGAAGAAACTTAAGAATGGATAAACGCACTTATCTTAAAAGAATTAAGTAATGATAAATATTACGTCATATTAAATAAACCAGTGTTCGTTACTTCTGTTTTCTTATAGTTCATTCTATGACGATTTAAAAAGAGAGAGTTGGGGGTATTTCTCTCTTCAAAACCACTCAATTGCGGTGTGTTATGGAATTTCCTTTTATGATATGCTCTGTGCCCATAAGCTATCATTTCTATCTATAGATCAAAATATGACAGAAGCCAGAGGAAAATTCTTTCCCTGGCTTCTGTCATAATATCCAGTTTTTAAACAAAGAATATATTCATCTCATAAAAAATATTCTTTGGAGGTTCATCCACTATGACTGAATATCAAGCAAAATTAACTTCATCTGAAATAGCTTCGATATGGACTAGCTATATGAATGATAGTATGTCCAAATGTGTTTTAGGTTATTTCTTAAAACATGTACAAGATGAAGAAATTAAGTCGATTATCCAATTTTCTTATGATCTTTCATCTACTCATTTAGAAAAATTAACAACGATTTTTCAAAAGGAGCAAATTCCAATACCAACAGGATTTACTTATGATGACGATGTTAATTTGAATGCCCCTGCTCTTTATACAGATCCTTTTATGCTGATATATATCAATCATATGGCTAAAATCGGGTTACTCGGATACGGGGGATTTATTTCCATGAGTGCTAGAGAGGATATGAGGGCTTATTACAGAGAAGGTTTAAACGAAACATCAGAACTATACGAGCGTAGCTCAAAAGTGGCTCTTTCAAAAGGATTATTTGTTAGAGCGCCTTATATTCCTTATCCAACTCAAACCGATTATGTAGACGCTAGAGAATATCTAAGTGGATTTTCTATTTTTAGTAAACAGAGACCTTTAAATGCGGTTGAAATATCACATTTATTCATGAATATCCAAACCAACATTATGGGCACAAAGTTAGCCATTAGTTTTGCTCAAACCTCACCAAGAGAAAGAATTCAAAAATGGATGTTAAGAGGTCGGGATATTTCAAAAAAGCATGTGGATATATTTACAAAAATTCTTCTTGAAAATGATATACAACCACCTGTTTCATCAGATGTTGCCATTACCAATTCAACAACACCGCCATTTTCGGATAAATTAACGATGTTTCATATGGCTTTTATGAGTGCCGCAGGATCAGGAAATTATGCCACGGCAGCAGCTGCGAGTCAAAGAAATGACCTTATTTTAAATTATGAACGATTAGCGCTTGAGATTGCTCTATATGCTAAAGATGGGGCCGAGCTCATGATTGATCATGCATGGATGGAGCAACCACCTCCCACCATAGATAAAGAACAACTAACCAATAAAAAAGATACGATGAAATAATTCAGCTACAGAAATCTTTAATTGAAAACCTTTTTTCGATCCTGCTAATAGACACTCTGGAAACTAAGAGTAGGCTTGAATAACTTTGTATTCGATTGAAACAATAAAAATGAATTATGATGGAAAAGAATTGGAGGGTTTAACTTTATGACAGCAAAAATTA
>NZ_FXAJ01000028.1 GCF_900177535.1 Priestia filamentosa | reverse complement strand
TGTCCATTTTGGATTACTGTTTTCGATTTACCTGTCAAAAACTTTTCGAATGCATTAGATTTTACTTGTATATATTCTAAAACAACAATAGCAAGAGTAAAGACAGCTGCTCCTCCAATGGCTTTCATCATACTTTTTTCCACAATGGGTTGAACAATAATTGTACCTAGAGAAATCATGACGACAGTTTGAGGTAGTGTCATTTGCGAAATCGATTTTCTTCCAGCAATTCGTAATAAAAAAATACCAGCTAAAATAAGAATGGCGGATTGCCATATAAAATTCATTGTATCCTCCTTTTTCAAAACGTTTTATTTTTAGAATGGATAAGTAAAGAGAATTTATACGTAAAGGGATATATAGAAGGTGCTCTTTTAGGATACCGTCATCTTTTATAATTCTTTAAATTTTTCTCGAGAAGCAATGTAAGAGGCCGCCATATAAATAAGAATTAAGATAGGAAATGAGTAGATGTATTTCCACTGCAAGGGTTTATAGACACCAAGCCAAGTAAGTAAAGGAAGTCCTACAAAAGAGGCAATGGCTGCATAAATAATGGCTTTTGTAATGGGACGAACGTGAGGCTTTATTTGAATAAAAGTCATCATGGAAATCGGTAATACAATGAGGTCCCAAGGAAAATAATTATGAGTGAAAGGTAATACCTCATATCGATAATCCCATAAGCCTAAAAAGTCCCCTATCATATCAAGGAAAGAAGAGAAGATGGCAATAAAGAGGCCTGTATATAAAAGACGGTGCGTACTTTCTTTTTTTCTAAATTTTATCCAGAAACCAATAAATAAAACCATGAGGAGAAAACCGAACCACCATCTCCAACTAAAGAGCATATAATTCATCCAAATATGAAGTTTTTCATCATTTAATTGATTTTGTTGATTTATAAGCTAATCATACATCGATTGTTTATCGTTCATTCCTTTTCCTTCCTTATATGGGATAGTACCTTAGCTATATGTCACTTACCTTAATAGCATACCCGCCTTTTCTCCTCGTCATAAACACAGGAAAAGTTACTCCTTTTAGAGGTAGATTTATGTGTAATGTAAACTAGAAGTGTATAGGTTATACAAGATGTTTTATTTAATTATTAAGAAAAAGAAAGGAATTAAGTTATTTTTTCGAAAAAATAAGAACTGAGTAAACTTCTTTCTTTTTCTTATCATTGGTACAATTAGGCTATAACCTATATACTTACTATAGATCTAAATCCTTAGAATGAATGATAACAAGGAGATTATTCAACTATGCATAAGAACAATTCACTCTATCACTTTTTACTAGAAAGAGCACGCTTATTAACAGAACAGTGGTATGAAGCTTTAGATAAAGATGATTCCTCTGGCGTATATGCGTCGGATGATCCTAAAGGTGTTGAAATGGTAAAGAAACAAAATTATGAATTTCATGTACGTTTTTGTAGAGTATTTGATGAATCTTGTTCTGAAGAGGAGTTCTTATCCTCTTTTGATGAATGGATTTGTAAAACTTCTGGGGAACAAGAACATCAACGTACACCCAATCACTTGATATTACGAGAGTTCTTTAATATTCAAGAACAGTATCTAGATTACGTGAAAGAATTCGTAGAGGAGAGTCCCGAGACCTATTCTCCAGAAACGATTAACAGATGGAAACATAAGATTATTGATAACTTCACTTATGTGATGCTAGCTTTCGCAGAACAAAGCTATAAGTATACGGAAGAACGTTTAGCTGCTCAAAAAGAGATGATCTATGAATTAAGCTCTCCGGTTATTTCCCTTAGTGAAGACCTTGCTCTTCTTCCTCTTGTGGGAGATATTGATACCGATCGAGCCCAGAAGGTAATGGAAAATACGTTACAACAATGTTCTAGTCAACAAGTAAAGCACCTACTGATTGACCTATCTGGTGTACTGATTATCGATACGATGGTGGCCCATCAACTCTTCCAATTAATCAAAGCTTTAAAATTAATTGGTGTAACCTGTACACTTTCAGGCATTCGACCTGAAATCGCTCAAACGGCTATCCAAATCGGAATTGATTTTGATGACTTATCCGTCGTTTCCAGTATTCATCAAGCTTTAGCTCAACGCCATTTACTTCAGTAAAAAGACATTTGTTAATTTATGTTTTTTTACTACCTGTAACATATTTTATATAAACTAACTTTGTATACCGTATACAATCTAAAATACAGGAAAACCTACTGAACCTCGGGACTGACCCCATGTACAGTAGGTTTTTCTGTTACAAAATTAGATGCCTTGGGGTGCTACATCGCATCCTGAGTAGTTTGCTCAAGATATAAGATTTTATAAATAAAATCATGTTTTTAGGATAAGGTAAAAAGAAAAAAGGAATGTGTGTGAAATGAAACGCTATAAACTTTGTTTAATCGGAATGTTAATCGTTCCGTGGTTTTCGCTTCCACTCCTAGGAAAACAAACGTTTAAAAAGTTTTTCCTTTCTTCTTTAGGTATTAATCTTTTAGCATTAGGGGAAAGCTTTATAGCTCATGAAAAAAAATTATTTTGGTTTTACAAAAGACTTCATCCTAAGCTTCTAGGGGACATACCACTCATATTTGGACCCTTTATAGTTGGGAGTCTATGGATTTTCAAATTCACATATGGCCATTTTTTTAGATATATGGTCACTAATATAACGGTTGATTCCTTTTTTGTATACATAGTGATGGA
>NZ_FXAJ01000027.1 GCF_900177535.1 Priestia filamentosa | reverse complement strand
AATTCTCGAATCGTTCTTCCTTTAGATACTCGAGCGATAAAGATTCCTACAAATGGAGACCATGCAATCCACCATGCCCAATAAAAGATGGTCCAACCATTGATCCAGTTACGATTTTCTTCATTAAGGGGAGCTATACGAAAGCTCATATTAATCAAGTTCTGTAGATAAGAGCCCACTGTATCCGTAAATAAATTTAACGTAAATAGAGTTGGCCCCAATATAAACGTTAGTAGAAATAATACTAATGCGATGGCCATATTAGCATTACTAAGAATTTTGATTCCTTTTCCCAAACCTGTTAAGGCTGAAATAATAAATAAGATCGTCACAACTAACACAATAAGAAATTGACTCATAAGATTGGAAGGAACGCCAAATAAATAAGATAAACCTCCATTAATTTGGACAGCGCCAAAACCAAGAGTCGTAGCGACACCGATAACCGTTGCAATAACGGCAATAATATCAATGATCTTCCCTAAAACCCCATCTGCATATTTCCCGATAACCGGCTTTAATGTCGCACTAATTAAGCTACGCTCTCCTTTTCTAAAGGTAAAGTAAGCTAATGAGAGAGCAATAATTCCGTATATTGCCCATGCATGGATCCCCCAATGGAAGAAGGTAAACCTCATAGCATCTTTCATGGCTTGATCTGTCCCTGTTTCACCTGTTGGAGAGCTGATTGCATAATGACTAAGGGGTTCAGCTGTACCATAAAACACTAACCCAATTCCCATTCCTGCACTAAAGAGCATAGCAAGCCAGGTTGGGCGTGAAAACTCAGGCTTATCCTCCTGTTTCCCGAGCTTAATTCGACCAATCGGACTTACTAACAAATACAAACAAACAATAACAAAGAACGTTACGACAATTAAATAGTACCAACCAAATGTATTTGTAATAAAATCTTGCAAATTACTTGTTACAGTTTCAAGTTGTGCAGGCATTGTAATGCCTACAAGAACAAGAAGAGCCAATATGGCGACTGAAATATAAAAAACTACTGAAACTTTTTTCATGTTAGATTAAAAACTCCCGTCTTTGATTGATTCGCAGAGGGCTTTACTTCAATTGGAGAACATTAAAAGATGTACAAGTAATGTAGACACTGTACTTTTTATGAAGCAAGAATAACTACCCCTTAAAGATTGCGTTAATAAAATAGTTTAATTAAATGATTTACTTTTTACTTCACTCCTATTCTAGATTTAAACCAACTTAGCTAACCAAAACACTTACATGATTTATTAGGTAAGGACCTCTATAAGGCGTTGTCTTTTGATTCATTTAATCCATATCCTTCATTACCTTTTGAACAGTTACTTATTTGCCTATTTTTTGTTTAGTGGATATGCTACTCCATTATAATGTTTTCAGGAGGGTATTAAGGGACATATTAGCATTATAACATTAACTTTACAGGAAGGACTTGTCATCTGGATATACTGTAATGGCATGGACAACAGCAAATGGACTTAAAAGTATAGTTTATTAAGGGAAACGGGGCAAGGATGCCCTAACTTATTTAACGTAACTAAAGCTGTATATCCTACACATTCTAAAGAGTAAAAATATATGTAGAGTGTCAAGATTTGCACTTTATTCTCTTATAGTTTACCTTTGTACCAGAATAACAAATGATGGAAGTTTTATAGGACTTAATCATAATGTGAATGCTACAATGGATACTAATACAAAAAGTAGTAGCAATGTTCTTGCAATTGAAGGGATCCTCCTATAAAAGAATTCCTTCATTCATGAGTGTCTCCCTATTATATCTATGTTGAGTTTATAAACCAAGGAAGAATATGTTGGAGGAGTAATAGGACTAGTAATGTTTGCAATAGCTTCAGAGGAAGTTAACCGGCATCGAGTATTATTTAATGAATTTGCTTACCTTTTTAAACGTTGAAAAGCCTGAAGGGAGAGTTATACATGAAACTGTATCAAGTAAGAAAAGGACAATTTGTATATTTTAACAATGAGTTACACAAAATCTATTCTGTGAAGCCTATATACAAACAGTCCGTTCATCTTATTAAGATGAAAGATTTAACACAACATTTAACCAATGCCTCAAAAGTTGAAAAATATAAACCCAAACACCTTGACAGTTTTGTTTTTAATTGTAAGACGTATACACTTTACAAAGACCGAAAAGCTGAAGAAGGGGACTATATCTTAATTACGAATCCAAGTCCCGATTACTTGGATCACTATTCATTACACGAAATTGAAATTGTATCGTCTGTGGAAACCAAAGGGGTTATCACAACTAAGTCTAATGGGGTCAAACATAACGAATATTTACTAATGGTTCCGGGCCGTGCCCCTGATAGTCAACCTATAGATTGTTTAGATGGACAGATGGCAGATAATGATTTAATGGGCGACGATTTTGATCAACCTGCAAAGAGTACCCAAGGTGAGATGCCGAATATTGGTGATGTATATAAAAAACGAGGTGGCAATCCTTCTATTGAGGTGATGGTCGTTGCCATCAATGGGGAAACGATCATTTTGGGTAACCATTTAGAACTCTCGTTGAGTGAGTTAAATGATAGTGAGATATGGGAGTTTCAATATAGCCTCTTAGAGGACGGAGTATAGGGGAAGTATGTGATAAATAACAAGATTCTAATGGATTATTCATGTCTAATACAAGATGAGATATTAGGTGAATTAACTTTGTATATTCTATACAAGTACGCGATAGAAAAAACCTACTGAGCAGCAAATCAGTAGGTTTCTCTATTACAATTATTCAACATTATGGGGGTGCTTTGTTGCATCTTGATTATTTTGTCTCATCTATCACGTATTATTCATTTGATAGTCATGATTAGATTTAAAATGAAAAAGACTCATCGATAGGCCTTTTCGCATAAAGCAATAAAGAGAAAACTAGTTGTGAGATTTTCTCTTTATTGCTTTATGACTATTTCGTTTCCTTATCTGATAACGGCGTACCATGAATATAGCCTGGAGCTGGGTTTAAATGAGGAGCCTGTCCTGTTGCTACGGGTTTTGCCTCATATTTAAACTCACTTAACCCATCCATAGATGGTCCTGAAGCCCATCGTCCCTGCTCACTTTCTGTTCCTTCTGAACAACTCATAAAGGTATAGGCTACATCTGACTTCTCATACTCTCGATTAAAGGTGCT
>NZ_FXAJ01000026.1 GCF_900177535.1 Priestia filamentosa | reverse complement strand
TGCCTTAATCTCTTGTAACTCCTTAATTACTCCCATAAGCTGTTTATCTCTATCTGCTAGTTTGGTATCAATGTATTGTTGCATTTGTTGTAATCGTTCTTCCATTTGTTTTAAACTGTCCTGCACCTTGTCCTCATATTGTTGGACAGCATGGACAGTGTCCTGGACAGTTAGGACGCTGTCCTGGACAGGATGGACACTTGCAAGGACAGCATGGACACATTCAGCTATAGTTTTTCCACCTTGTTTGTATAAATCCAACATAGCCTTAAACATTTGTAAATTGGTTTCAGTATAGACTGTTTTTCCATTTTTCATCTTAAAAGAAATACCTGCTTTAACGAAATGACTCTTGTAATTTCTAAGGGTTGACGAAGTAACACCCAACGTTTTAGCAAATATTGAACCGTCATATGTTTTTTCTTGTGGGACTGCTTTTAACAAGTTCATCCCTCCTTTGAATAAATAAAACCATTCGTTATTGGAAGTTGAATATCCTGTCATAGGACACTGTCCAGGACAGTGTCCAGGACGTCCTAAGTGTTTTGTGTCCTGTCCGTCCTGTCCGTCCTCTGTCCTGTCCTAAGTGTCCTAAGTGTCCTGCCTAATAATTTTTGTCATACTTATAGCATATAATGGCGTATGCCTGCCATGTATAAAACGCCATTAATAGCCTATGATTAGAACCTTAATCGGAGTGACTTATATCTCCTTCTTCTAGTTTTTTATTTAAAGCCATATAATCATTTTTGCTAAAGGATACCGTTACTCTATCTAATCTATCTCCACCTGGATATAAACATAATTGTTGATTGAACTTGATACCTAGAGGTACGACTGTTTGATAAATAAGATTTAGAATCTTAAAGCATTCTAAATCTACTCCTTCTTTCAAATGATTTTTAACATGAATAAGTACTAAATCTTCAACGTTTTCAAATCTAGGTTTTCTCGGAGAAATATTATCAGCTTTACAAAGTCTTTTTAATAAACTTTGATAATGGTCGTTTTTTTCCAAATAAAACACCTCCATTTTCATTGAGAAAAACAAAACATAAAATAAAAAGCTGAATAATATCAGCTTTAATTTTCATAAATCAGTTTTAATAACATAATTCTTCATTCCGTAATGCCAATACGCTACAACTTCCATAATAGCATTAGAAATCTCATCGTCTTCCTCATCGTCCACCTTTACGAGGTCTCCTTCTTCTGCATCATCCATTTTCAGTTCAGCATGGACATCTTTCAATAATCCACCATACCCTATTAATCTTTTATAAGCTGTTGCAGTATCTAACGTATATAAAGTTTCAACAGCTTCATCTCTAACAGTATCCCAATCTTGGATAATATCTGTCGCTTTGACAGGATATTTCGAAGCTTCGAAAATGGCCTTTTGTTCCTTAATTGCATCAGATACCTCTGCTTCTACTTGTCCTAAATCTACTTGACCACTCTTTGGTTTTACTGGACGAATATCAACAATTGGGTCATAGTCCAACTTCATAGCTCGTTTCCACATTGCTTGCCAATCTTTTTGTTTTATATAATGTGTCGTAAAGTAACTAGGTTTAACACAAACAAGCACATGAAAATGAGGATGATACTTATCAAAATTAGGATTTAAATCACCAGGCTTCAACCCTTGCTTTTTATAATACTTTGGATTCTTATCATAACGTTTTTTTGTAATTACTTTCTCGTGATCGTATGTAATTTCTAAACCTCTAAAAAAGCCAAGTATGCTACGCTTAACAGGTTTGTAATCCATTAATCTACGAAATTTGTCTGTCATTTGCGTTAACGTATCCCTTAGCTCATCACCATTCACATTTTTTACGGTTAACGTTAGAAACAGCCATCTTACTTTATGACGTGAATTAATGGTTTCTACAATCCGTTTGTTTTGGGCTGCAATCTTAAGGGACCTGCGCCAATTACACATACTACAAAACCTCCCTTTGCAGTACCAAGCCTGATACAACTTTAGCTCACCATTCTGCCGTTTTTGAAACCTGAGAACATTAGCGCATTCTTTCATTCGTTCCGCCTTACGATGCAACTGAGATTCTCCATAAATCTCATAACCTCGTTCATAATGTTCAGCTTCATGAAGACTCATTTTTTTCTTCTCTTGGTGAGGTCTCTCAGTTCCATCTGTTCTAAGGTCTTGCAAAACTATTAAATTTTCAGTATTATTATCTTGCATAAATTAATTTACACGCCCTTCTTTATGAAGGCTAAAAAGCCATCTGGTAATTGTTTCCGACAACTCAATTATACAGGTGGTTTTTCTATGTGTCAAAACACAAACAAACCCTTGTCGTTCTAAGGTTGAACGGTATTTTTGCCCGACGACGGTGTTTCTATTACTATCAAGTTAAGAAGAAACTCGTTTTCAACTCGTTTCTAAAAGACAAAAAGACTGGCAGATTGCCAGTCTTTTTTAACGCTCAGGTCCATAATCCCTTTCTCTACTTGGAACTTTCTTTATACTCTTTTTTCGCTCTTTTTCTTTATCTAAAAATTCTTTTGCACCTTTAATTTCTTCGTCACCAGAAAAATGGCTAGTTAACAATTTTTCTTTTGCCGTAGTTAACAAACGAGCTTTAACATAACCAATCATCTTAGCTAATTCAGGAATCCTCTCTGAATATAGCTCTTTTACTCGTTCTAGAGTTTTCTTCAAAATGCCATTTTCTTTTTCTAGTTTATTGTTATCTTTTTCTAAGTTATCGTTTTCTATTTTTAAAAAGTCACGTTCAAGCTCCAAATCATTTTTCTCATCTTGAAGTTTTTCATTTTCTTTTCTAAGGCGCTTATTTTCGTCTCTAAGCGTTTCTGACACTTTAGCAAGGGTTTTAATGCCTTCAAAGTCTTCTGGATCAATCTGAAGCGTTTTAGGGCGCATAAAGCCCCCTTTCACTGTCACTTCAACCTTATCAACCTTTTCTACATGGTCTAAAGACCTTCCCAAGTCACTTAAGCGACTTTCTATATCTCTAATAGATTTTTCAATTTCTTGTTTTTCTGTTTGTTTCGCTTGTAAATTTTCTTCTAAAGATACGACCTTCTCTTCTAAAGTTTTAGCCTTGAATGCTTGAGTTGTTAAATGCTCTCTATCAGAGCCTTTTTCTCCTCTTTCTAAGTCAAATCCTTGCTTTTGCATATGTTTTGGAAACTCATCTTGAATCCATTGTAATTCCTGACGATTAAAAACATTTTTCCCTTGAAGTTTACCATCACGCATTGGCACAACACCTATATGCATATGGGGTGTTTTCTCGTCATTATGTACGGTGGCATAAGCAATATTTTGTTGGCCATATCTTTCTGCAAATAGTTTGTAACTCTCTTTAAAGAATTTTTCGTGTTGCTGGGGATCTAGACGCTCAAAAAAGTTGTTGTCTGATGTTATTAATAATTCATTGACCAGAACAGCATCTTTTCTTATTTTTCTCGTCCCTGTTTTTTGGGCTTCAATGATTTCTTTCACTCGCTTGTTATAATCAATATTTTGCTGATTCACCAAATCATAATTTAAATGGGAACGCTCCTTATCAATATCGGGATTCGTTTTACTATCCCTCTCACGTTGGTTATGAAATTGCATCCCTTTAAGGTCATGAGATTTCATTTTTTCCATGCGACAAATCGCAAAACTCATCTACATATCCCCCTCGTATTTATCACCTATTCAAGGTTAAGTTCCGGCAACTACTTCCATGTAAAGTATAGCACACTATACTTTTGTTCCAAAAGTGTGTGCTCTGCGAGGCTTGTACGGCTATGCCGTATTCATGCTTCCGCATGAAAAAGACCTTGGGGTGTCGCCCCCAAACGCCGACCAACGTAAGGACGTTGGATCCCCTCAAAAAACTCCCCCACCCCCCTCACATTTTGAGGGGGCTCCCTCGCGCGGGTGGCAGAACAAACATGGTTTGTTCAATGCCAAGAGGGTTCGGGTGCAGATGCTGTATCAACTCCTTATCCTCCTGTTCCCTTACGGGCTCAGTCCGGTACCGTTGACACAGGTCATATTTACATATCTGCCCAAACAAAAAGAACGCCCAAAAGGCGTCCTACATATCTATCTCCAAAATTGCCACCACTTCTTTTTACGTTGTGCTGCCTTAATCTCTTGTAACTCCTTAATTACTCCCATAAGCTGTTTATCTCTATCTGCTAGTTTGGTATCAATGTATTGTTGCATTTGTTGTAATC
>NZ_FXAJ01000025.1:0-3120 GCF_900177535.1 Priestia filamentosa | reverse complement strand
CAAACATTGTTCATTGAAAACTAGATAACAAGTAAAGCAAGGTTAAACCATATAACTCTCATTTAATGAGAAAACCGAGTAAACGATCGCTACAACACTGTTAGTGTTGAAATAACCAATCAATGGTTAAGTTAGAAAGGGCGCACGGTGGATGCCTTGGCACTAGGAGCCGATGAAGGACGGGACTAACACCGATATGCTTCGGGGAGCTGTAAGTAAGCTTTGATCCGGAGATTTCCGAATGGGGGAACCCACTATTCGTAATGGAATAGGATTCATATCTGAATACATAGGGTATGAAAGGCAGACCCAGGGAACTGAAACATCTAAGTACCTGGAGGAAGAGAAAGCAAATGCGATTTCCTGAGTAGCGGCGAGCGAAACGGAAGAAGCCCAAACCAGAAGGCTTGCCTTCTGGGGTTGTAGGACACTCTACACGGAGTCATAAAAGAAGAACATAAACGAAGCGACCTGGAAAGGTCCGTCACAGAAGGTAACAACCCTGTAGTTGAAATGTTCTTCTCTCCTGAGTGGATCCTGAGTACGGCGGGACACGTGAAATCCCGTCGGAAGCTGGGAGGACCATCTCCCAAGGCTAAATACTCCCTAGTGACCGATAGTGAACCAGTACCGTGAGGGAAAGGTGAAAAGCACCCCGGGAGGGGAGTGAAAGAGATCCTGAAACCGTGTGCCTACAAGTAGTCAGAGCCCATTTACGGGTGATGGCGTGCCTTTTGTAGAATGAACCGGCGAGTTACGTTCTCGTGCAAGGTTAAGTTGTAAAGACGGAGCCGCAGCGAAAGCGAGTCTGAATAGGGCGTCATAGTACGAGGTCGTAGACCCGAAACCAGGTGATCTACCCATGTCCAGGGTGAAGTTCAGGTAACACTGAATGGAGGCCCGAACCCACGTACGTTGAAAAGTGCGGGGATGAGGTGTGGGTAGCGGTGAAATTCCAATCGAACCTGGAGATAGCTGGTTCTCTCCGAAATAGCTTTAGGGCTAGCCTCGGATGAAGAGTCTTGGAGGTAGAGCACTGATTGGACTAGGGGCCCCCAACGGGTTACCGAATTCAGTCAAACTCCGAATGCCAACGACTTATATCCGGGAGTCAGACTGCGAGTGATAAGATCCGTAGTCAAAAGGGAAACAGCCCAGACCACCAGCTAAGGTCCCAAAGTATACGTTAAGTGGAAAAGGATGTGGAGTTGCTTAGACAACCAGGATGTTGGCTTAGAAGCAGCCACCATTTAAAGAGTGCGTAATAGCTCACTGGTCGAGTGACTCTGCGCCGAAAATGTACCGGGGCTAAACGTATCACCGAAGCTGTGGATTGATACCTATGGTATCAGTGGTAGGAGAGCGTTCTAAGGGCGGTGAAGCTAGACCGTAAGGACTGGTGGAGCGCTTAGAAGTGAGAATGCCGGTGTGAGTAGCGAAAGATGGGTGAGAATCCCATCCACCGAATGTCTAAGGTTTCCTGAGGAAGGCTCGTCCGCTCAGGGTTAGTCGGGTCCTAAGCCGAGGCCGATAGGCGTAGGCGATGGCAAACAGGTTGATATTCCTGTACCACCTCTCTTCCATTTGAGTGATGGGGGGACGCAGGAGGATACAGTAAGCGCGCTGTTGGATATGCGCGTCCAAGCAGGTAGGCTGGTGAGTAGGCAAATCCGCTCACTGTAAGGCTGAGCTGTGATGGCGAGGGAAATAAAGTACCGAAGTTCTGGATTCCACACTGCCAAGAAAAGCCTCTAGCGAGGAAGATGGTGCCCGTACCGCAAACCGACACAGGTAGACGAGGAGAGAATCCTAAGGTGTGCGAGAGAACTCTCGTTAAGGAACTCGGCAAAATGACCCCGTAACTTCGGGAGAAGGGGTGCTCTGTTAGGGTGTTAAAGCCCGAGAGAGCCGCAGTGAATAGGCCCAGGCGACTGTTTAGCAAAAACACAGGTCTCTGCGAAACCGTAAGGTGAAGTATAGGGGCTGACGCCTGCCCGGTGCTGGAAGGTTAAGAGGAGAGGTTATCCCTTCGGGGAGAAGCTTTGAATCGAAGCCCCAGTAAACGGCGGCCGTAACTATAACGGTCCTAAGGTAGCGAAATTCCTTGTCGGGTAAGTTCCGACCCGCACGAAAGGCGCAACGATCTGGGCACTGTCTCAACGAGAGACTCGGTGAAATCATAGTACCTGTGAAGATGCAGGTTACCCGCGACAGGACGGAAAGACCCCGTGGAGCTTTACTGTAGCCTGATATTGAATTTTGGTACAGCTTGTACAGGATAGGCAGGAGCCTTAGAAGCCGGAGCGCTAGCTTCGGTGGAGGCGCTGGTGGGATACTGCCCCCGCTGTATTGAAATTCTAACCCGCTGCCCTTATCGGGCAGGGAGACAGTGTCAGGTGGACAGTTTGACTGGGGCGGTCGCCTCCTAAAAGGTAACGGAGGCGCCCAAAGGTTCCCTCAGAATGGTTGGAAATCATTCGTAGAGTGTAAAGGCACAAGGGAGCTTGACTGCGAGACCTACAAGTCGAGCAGGGACGAAAGTCGGGCTTAGTGATCCGGTGGTTCCGCATGGAAGGGCCATCGCTCAACGGATAAAAGCTACCCCGGGGATAACAGGCTTATCTCCCCCAAGAGTCCACATCGACGGGGAGGTTTGGCACCTCGATGTCGGCTCATCGCATCCTGGGGCTGTAGTCGGTCCCAAGGGTTGGGCTGTTCGCCCATTAAAGCGGTACGCGAGCTGGGTTCAGAACGTCGTGAGACAGTTCGGTCCCTATCCGTCGTGGGCGTAGGAAGTTTGAGAGGAGCTGTCCTTAGTACGAGAGGACCGGGATGGACGCACCGCTGGTGTACCAGTTGTCTTGCCAAAGGCATCGCTGGGTAGCTACGTGCGGACGGGATAAGTGCTGAAAGCATCTAAGCATGAAGCCCCCCTCAAGATGAGACTTCCCATTCTTCGGAAGTAAGATCCCTGAGAGACGATCAGGTAGATAGGTTAGAGGTGGAAGCGTGGCGACACGTGGAGCTGACTAATACTAATCGATCGAGGACTTAACCTAAGAATTGATCATAATCGGATATGTTTTTCCTTGCCTTGTTATTTAGTTTTGAGTGAACAAC
>NZ_FXAJ01000024.1 GCF_900177535.1 Priestia filamentosa | reverse complement strand
TCATAATGCTACTGTGCCGCGTCCCGCATCTTGCCCGGAGTAAAGAACCCACCTAACCTCGTCGTATCTATAAGATGCGAAACTTGGTAAGCCCTTTGTCATCTGTATAAACAGTAGGGAGATCGTAAGATCAAACGATGTGACAGAGGGTAAAGGATACGAGAGAAAGCGAATGCCATTATCTCGAAAGAGAACAGGAATACAGGAAACTGTATAACTGGATGGATACTATCGTCCTTACGGACAAACTCATGATAGGCCCGAAAGGGAGCTGACTTCTCGTTGGTCTCTCGTAGGCACATAAGGTTGTGGCTATCTTTTGACGAAAGAAACGTACTGTTATGTATACCTCCATTTGGAGTGTCGGCGTACGTTTTACTTACCATTATGGTGTGTGACGAAGATACGACAACAAACGGACCTGCAATGGGAGGCTTGAGCCGTATAAGTTGAAAGCTCACGTACGGTTCTTAGGGGAGTTAGGAGCAGCGATGCCCCTCGCTTACCCGACTGAACTAACTTTAATATGATTTATATCTTATAGAAATATATTTAAAAAGAAGAGAACCTATTTACTTATTCTATCGTCTAATAGTTGTAAAGAGGGTAACTATTCCCTACATAAGCTTTTTAGGAATAATCATTAAAACTATGAAAACTGGAGGATGATTTATTATGAAGAAGAAATGGTTAGCTATTATTCCAACAATTATGCTGGTGTCTACACCTTTAACGATGGGATTATCAACAACAGTCGATGCAGCCCCTAAAGTGACTGCTCAGAATGTAGTCGCGAAAGCCGAAACGCGTCCTACTTTGCGTATGGGTTCTCGTTCTAATTATGTGAAAATGCTACAGCAAATCCTGACAGACGTGAAGTATCATACAGGGATTGATGGAATTTTCGGTTCAAATACTCGAGAAATGGTTAAAGAATTCCAGGCTGATCATAACTTGTCTGCAGACGGCATTGTCGGTCCAAAAACGTGGGCAGCATTAGATCAAAACAAAGTGGAGAGACAACAGTTTCCAGTCAATATGGCGATTACATTTGGGAAACAGAAATTAAGGCAAAACATTGTATTTAGTGGGGATGGCCGATTATTAAAAGATGCTAATAAGCAATCTTATTATCTCCTTAAAGGCGCAAATAAAGATTGGATCAATCAAGGTGGTACTGGTACCATTGGATGGTTCCATATTTATAAAGATGGTCGTGTGGTAGAAGCTTAACAAATAAACAGCATTTTATCCTAGTAAAATGCGAACCCACGATATATATAGATTTCATGGGTTCGTATTTTACTTCTTATAATCTAGGCTATTTGAATGCTATGTTACTAATTACTTTAATTATATTGGTAATCCCCTTTATTATTTACTTTAAAAGTACCAATAAGAAAGGGAAAATGCCATTTATCTTCGCACGCTTTATCTATTTAATTATTGCTAGTCCTGTTGTTTATGGAGTAATTGATTATAAGGTAGTTCAATATGAAGATGCAAATATTGGTTGGGTATCTCATTTTTTATAACATGGTTTCTTACAATCTGTGCATTAATTACTCTCCTCTTAATGAAGAAGAGAGTAATTAATGCGCAAAAGATGTGAGCTGAATTGATGGACACATCATACACATAATTAAAGCCTATGGTAATTATAGCTCAATAAGACATCTAATTAAATTTTCAATAATCGTGCGCGATTCTGCAATAAGAATCAGCGCTCGTTTTAGTTAAGGGGCATATTATTGAATAACATTCCTTTATGAATTGAAGAAATTAAATTACATCCTCTTGAGAATTTAAAAAGTGAAGAATACATACATATCATTTTTTATCAAAATAAAAAATAAGGATATAACGATCTTTTAAACGCTTATGCATTTAAAAGACTAAAAACGTTCCCCAAAAAAAGTTTTGGGATACAGAAAAACACCCTAAATGTTGTAATGTTTAGGGTGTAAATTTTCTTCATATATAACTTTTTATGCAAAGATATATGAACTTAGCTACAATAAGAGTGATTTTGCAGAAAATGCTACAGTGTGCTGCTACCTGAGTAAAAACGTTGTGGAGGAATACTATTTGGAAATGGTCAAGCTTTTTTATAATCGTCTCATACTTAGCTAAAACGAAGAATTTGATTTGGCCCTATCCTTTTTCAAATGGAGTTTTTGCATTTCCTAATAAATAAGGATTGAATAGCATTTTTAATTAAACTTTATTCCCAAACAATAGTTAGATTGTTTGGGAGACTGACTGCCTGATTCGTTATTCGGTTACACGAAGTTTATTGATAGCGTCAGGCAAGTTGGGCTATAGGCCGGATAACCAGCTCGTTCACGTCAACATCTTCTGGCTGCTCTATCGCATAAGCTATGGCACGAGCGATGGCGGAAGCCGGGAGAGCGTCGCGTCGGTATGATTTCATCAGTTCCCTAGCCTCGTCGTCTGAAATGCTCTCTGCGAGCTCGGACTCGGTCACACCGGGAGAAACGAGCGTTACCCGGATGCTGCCACCAACCTCCTGTCTTAAACCTTCCGTGATGGCGCGAACGGCGTATTTAGTGGCACAATATACGGCTGCCGTCGGTGTGACCTCGTAGGCACCGATGGAAGCCACATTAATCATGTGACCGGATCGCTGCTCTTTCATGACCGGTAGGCCTGCAGCAATGCCATGCAGAACTCCCCGGATATTGACGTCTATCATTCGGTTCCATTCGTCGACTTTCAAGGCTTCCAAGGGAGATAGAGGCATCACACCGGCATTGTTCACGACGACGTCCACACGACCGAACCGGCTCTGTGCCAAGTGAATGATCGTTTGCATCTGATCGATATTCGTAACGTCTAGCTGTTGATAAGCGACGGAACCTCCTTCTGCTTCAATGAGAGATGCCAGAGCTTCCAGTCTTTCTACCCGTCTAGCTCCAATGACGACATGGGCGCCTCGGCTAGCAAGAAGCTTCGCCGTCGCTTCGCCAATCCCACTGCTTGCACCTGTAATCACAACTACTTTTCCATTGATTTTAGACATTATACATTTCCCCTTTTGAATTGATTTGTAAAAATTGAAATTTAATTCTATTTCTCACGATAGAGAACCATGCCGGCGTGATAGAGCACCGAATCGCGGAAATCGCCGTCTGCCGTAAACCCTGTATCATCCACATATTCTATATGATCGCCTACGATGGTATATTGGCCTTGATAAGCGCTCTTCCGGTTCCCACGTGCTTCGTCGTACCGGCCGTTCGGCAACAACTCATGCCGGATGTAACCGTCTTTTGTTATCCACATTCCAACATAAGGATGCTTTTTTGCATTTTGAGTGTTCATTTTAGAATATTCTCCTTCCATTTGTGAATGCACAAGTGTATCTCCTGGTCATCGGTTCCACTGTTACGAACTTCTTACCTGTGCAACGCAATTTTTATATAATCATTATCTTATCAGGAGAAAGTTAGGCGGTAGCAGAATCATACGAGATGATTGCCTAATCCTCCAGAAAAAGGTAAAGTTAAGTTATTCGTGTGAAAGAAAGGGGACTAGAGGATGAGTGAATGGTTCGAAAAGCAAAGGAGAGAACTGCTACAGATTATAGAGAAATCCACACCAGAAGACGGGATACATGACACGCAAGTTCATGGTTTACGCTTTATTCGTGCTTCCCAGTTATCCGAGCCTGTTTATTCAGTCTATGAACCATCCCTCTGCATCGTAGCGCAGGGTTCCAAGGCGGTTATGTTGGGGCAAGAGGTGTACCAGTATAATCCAAGCAGCTATTTAACCGCCTCGATAGATTTGCCGATTACAGGACAAGTGATAGAAGCTTCGAGAGAAACACCGTATTTAAGTCTGCAGATTCTATTCGATATGAACCAGATTCTTGATGTCATTCAGTTATCTGGGAAGACCATACAAGCAAGAGGGGAAGTCAGTCGAGGATTGAAAGTAAGCAGGATGAAGGATATGCTCATGGATGCAGTGTTACGGCTTGTGAAACTGGTTGAAGCACCGGAGGATATCCCGTTGCTTGTACCTTCTACCATTCGAGAGGTTATTTATCGGATAATTCAAAACGAAAGCAACACGTCTTTGACACAATTTGCAGTCACCGGAAGCCATGCACAACGAATCGCAAAGGTCGTCGAGAAGCTTAACCGTGATTTTGCTCAGCCACTGCGTGTAGCCGAATTGGCAGCAGAGGCTCGAATGAGCTCTTCATCTTTGTACCATTATTTTAAAGAAGTCACTGGGATGAGTCCGATCCAGTTTCAAAAGCACCTTCGATTGCAAGAGGCACGCCGCCTGCTCTTTTCTAGATCAATCGATGCGGCGGAAGTTGCATTTCAAGTTGGATACGAGAGCCCATCGCACTTTAGTCGGGAGTATGCGAGGATGTTTGGATTGCCACCAGTCCAGGACGTTCACCGGTTACGTTGCTCCCTTATTGATGAGATGATGGAAAATTCTTAGTTATATAATTTCATTTGGTATGGGATGCTATTGCCTTGCATACGGCACCTGGCGTTGCAGAACATAAAGAGTCTGAAGTGGCTCTCCTCTTTTCAGGTGTTGGTTTAGATGTGATGGGAGATGGCTTTGAACAATTCCCTGACGACTTGCGTAAAGAAGTTATAAAAGCCTTCCCACGCAACCACTTCAAAAAGGAAATTATTCCAGCATTTTATGAGGGCTTTAAGCATAAGCCAGAAACTACTTTTGGCAATACGAAAAAAGATGTTATTAAACATTTTAGAACGGAATATGAAAATAAGAATTTCTGTCATTGTATTTTACATTCACCGTGGTCAGAATAAAAAATAAAAGCCGTTGAAGTTATGGTTTTCAATGGCTTTTTACGTACGATGATTAACATTATGGTAACTAGAAGTGTATACAATATAAAAACAAGAAAAACCTACTGACCATGTACAGTAAATTTTTCTTGTCACAAAATTAGATGTCTTGGGGGTGCTACATCACATCTTGAGTAGTTTGCTCAAGATATAATATTTTATAAATAAAATGATGTTTTTAGGATAAGGTAAAAAGAAAAAAGGAATGTTTGTGAAATGAAACGCTATAAACTTTATTTAATCGGAATGTTAATCGTTCCGTGGTTTTCTATGCCACTTATAGGAAAACGAACCTTCAAAAAATTTTTCCTATCCTCTTTAAGTATTAATCTTTTAGCATTAGGAGAAAGCTTTATAGCTCATAAAAAAAAGCTATTTTGGTTTTACAAACGACTTCACCCCAAGTTTTTAGGGGACATACCTCTTATATTTGGACCTTTTATAGTGGGCAGTCTATGGATTTTCAAATTCACATATGGCCATTTTTTTAGATATATGGTCACTAATATAACGGTTGATTCCTTTTTTGTATACATAGTGATGGA
>NZ_FXAJ01000023.1 GCF_900177535.1 Priestia filamentosa | reverse complement strand
GATTTAAATAAAATTAAGTGTTAGATTTTTAATACTAGGATGGGTTAAAAGATGTTAGGAGCAGTATTGGACTATAGTTTAAATAATTCTCATGTTTATTATCTCTTTGAAAATTAACTGAGGAAATAGTATTTTTGTCGATGAAATTGGTCGATAGTCTTCAAGTTCTTTAAACTCTTGAATATCTACCAAACTTGGATTGAGCACTTGTTCTTTTTCTTTAATATCTCTTTTCTATCTATACAAATCTAGTCAACATAATGAGATATTATCGGCGCTGAAAAAGGATCTTTGATGAAGATCCCTTTATTTCTTATTTAATTAAAGTACTTGTTTATAAAAATGAGTTGTACAAATGCCAAATCATTATTAAAAGATTTTCAAATAGCCCTTTTTTAAGGGCTATTTTTTATAAATTCGTTGATAGAATGGCAAGACTAAATTTATCTTTTTTTCGTAAGAAAAAATATTAGCCTGAAGGCTAATATAAATCACCTAAAGGTGATGTCTTATAAAAAGGAATTTAAAAAACAGGGGCATTAAATATGTTCCCGGTTTTTTTATTCCTTTCCATGAGGAAGTGAATAAGGAACTTTGCCACAGTTAAGATAACTATCGCAATAATATAAGGGGTGATATTCATATCTCCTCTAAGATTCAATATAACTAGTATTACAGTAGCTAATAATAGGTATTATAATGCTTTTATTAAAGCTTTTTTCATATGGTTTCACCTCTTAACTTTGTTATCCCATCATAATCCAATATCATTGATTATAGTTACCATAATGATAACATTTAAAAGGAGAACAGCTTATAGCAACCGAATAACAGGTATAGCAACCTATATATAAGGGAGTGTTGTTATGGAACAAACTTACTTTGGTTCTGAGGTAGCTAGTACTTTAAAAATTGGATCCTCTACGTTAAGAAAATATAGTCTTGCATTAGAAGAACAAGGTTATACTTTTGATCGAGGAGTAAATAACTCACGTATCTTTTATCAGAAAGATGTAGCAATGATACAACGTATAATGAACGCGATGAATAAAAAGAACATAACGCTAGAACAGGCTGTAAAGCTAGCTGTATCAAGCATTTCAGAAGATACCGTAGCAACCGCTGTTATGGCTAAACAGACTGAACTAAACAGAGATGTAGCAATGTCAGAACGCTTAGAACGGTTAGAAAAAATTAACCTTGAGTTAGTAAAACGATTGGAAGAACAACAACGTATGTTACAAGAAAGGGATGCAAAAAGGGATGAACAATTAATAACAGTTTTACGTGAAGTTCAGGAAAGTAAACAGCTAATAGCTGCTACCCGGGATAAAAGATGGTGGGAATTTTGGAAATAGTGCTATCCAATTACTAGAATACACTAGATACTAAAAGGTGAGTCCCTGTTAGTGGTAAAGGATGAGGTTTATGGGTAATAAATTTAGAATAACTTTTTTAAGTATTTTCTTATTCTCTCCAATAACGTTTTTACTAGCTTGTTTAATTTGGGGATTCTTTATAAGAAACGTTGATTTTCTGATTGTTGTAACTGATAGTCTATCAATACTGGGTATATACTATATTTTAGCAAACATAGTCTTTGCAGTTATGAGATTTAGAAATGTTGACTCAAAAGATACTTGATACCATTCAATAAAGGAAGGTGCATAAACCCCAAAGTTTTTATGCACTCTTTTTGTGTTGAGTAATGGAAGAAACCTTGCTAACTCAAGGATGTATAAAATCCTGCATATTGGAAAAAAAGAAGGAAGGGAAGAGTCCTTGTCCCCCAAAGGGTCTAGAGTTTCCCCACTTCCTCTAAGATGTATTATGTTAACTAATTTTGTATATGGTATACAATATACAAAACAGAAAAACCTACTGAACAAAGCCAGTAGGTTTTTCCGTTACAAAAATAGACGTTATGGGACGATGCTCTATTGCATCTTGAGTAGTTTGCTCAAACTATGAGATGCTATTCATTTTATTTTTGAGCTACAGCTTTTGAGTTCGAATTAGAACCTAAGTTCCATAAGCTAAATACAATCGTGATTAAACCAAGAATTACACTTGACCAAACTTCTCCATTTGTTAATGAATAGATAAATGGGAAAATTACAAACCAGACGCCAGTAATCACTGAAATCCAGTTTTGCCATGAATTCCAACCGGGTTTGTCAGTTCCCCATAATGACCCGATAATCTGAATGACTCCAAAAATTATGCTTGACCACAAAGCTCCTGATTGATCTGAAAAACCAATAATCCAAGGCGCGATAATAAACCAGACACCAATTAATGCATTTAAATTACCCCTTGTTTTCACAATTACACCTCCTCAAAGTTTATGAAATCTTTAAAGATTCCATTATTGAATTATATGCTTAGAAATTATCAAGATTAACCAAAAACAAAATGAGACTATATGAGGGGTTATAAAAAAGAGAAAAAACAATCCGTGGGAGGTGGATTGTTTTTTCTTAAAGTAGGATCAGGCTTATAGTTCCTGATTATATTTTATGTCTCTCATTTTGCGTTATTATTACCTATAAAATTCATTGTGTGAACTAGAAATGAATGTCTTATACAGTTCAAAACAGAAAAACCTACTGAATTTTAAACAGTAGGTTTTTCCATTACATGATTAGGTGTCATGGCGTGATGCTATATTGTACATTGAGTAGTTTGCTTTATGTAGGAAATAGTATTCATCTTTTAAAGCAAAGACTCATGAACAAATAAAAATTTTTACATACACTTAATATAGGTTACTAGATTATCCGAATATGAACGTTCCTCTTTTTATTATATTTGAGAAAGATCAGGAAAACCTTCTTGGGTTTCTTCTTTATTCCCCTTTTTATTGTCGATAATTCTCATTATACTAATTAAGTTTATATAAAATGTACAGGAAAAACGGTGGTGTAAAATTTAGGGAATGGATAAGAGTGGAAAGAGAGTTTAAATTTCGCGAATATATAAAAATAGTTTTACTATTTAACGTGAGAAGGTAACCCACTTTCTCACATATTTTACACTACATAGCCCTCCTTCATCGATAGAAGGAGAGGCCCTTTTTATTCAAATTAAACATTAGTGATAAAAAAATAATAGAACAAGAAAAAATAGTAACGACTTCGTGTGTTAACTAAGTAAGAAAGTCCAAATCTGTTAAATGTTTAATAGCAATTCGGCTTTGGAATTGCTATTCTTTTCTTGTGTTTTTTTCGTAAGAAAAAACACATTAGCCTGAAGGCCAAAAAACCGCCTGAAGGCGATAAGTCTCTAAGGTGTTAAATAATTTTATTTGCAAAAGCAAATAAGAAAGAATAATCATTTGAAGAACAAGACATGCTACTAAGGAAAGCTAGCTCCTAAGACATCGTAATTAAGTTGTGACAACCAGACAACAGAGCAGAGAGGTCCGATGAACACCTCTCTGCTTTTATGTTGTAATAAAAATCATCATAGAAAAAAGGGAATAGAGGTGCTGTTAACAGTAACAGAGCAGTGGCATAGAATAATAAGATGACATGAGAAACTCTTTTCTTTGCTCTACATGGTCCGACCGTGTAGGGCTTTTTTTGTCAGAAGTAGTATTGATGTTAAAGGAAAGGTTGCACAGCCTATGCAACCTTTCCGTTTCAACCTTGCAATATCCTATTGCAATTGAAGATTTAAAGATTATTTTTATAAAGGAAATGGTAGCAATTTATGAAACAATACATATGATATAGGGATATCTCATATATCGCTTCCAATTGAGTTCTATCCCGAAAAGAGAAGTCTCACCTCCAATGGACTTCTCTTTTTTATGTTGTAGCGAAACTCATTAAGAAAACGAAAAAAATATAAGCGTCTGTCAACGGTAAATCGCAAGACCGGAGGTCGAGAATTTAAGGAGTTGATAGACTGGCCGTACTTGAACCCTCTGGGCCTTGAACAAACTTTGTTTGTTCCTGCCAACCGGCGAGGGAGCCCCCTCAAAACTTGAGGGGGTTGGGGGAGTTTTTAAGGAGATCCAACGGCCTTCCGTCGGTCGTCGTTTGGGGGCGACACCCCAAGGTCTTTTTCATGCGTAAGCATGAATACGGCTATGCCGTACAAGCGTCGCAGACCGCACCTTTACGCAGTAAAGTATAGTGCGTTATACTTTACTTGGAAGTGTTCCGAATAAAGGTCGTTCTTTCTCTATTATTTTGGGAATGTCGAAAACTTTTTTTGGGCACTAATTTTGTCGAAAAGAAGGAATGAAAAAGGAGGGAATCCATGAGTTATGTCATTTGTCGCATGCAGAAAATGAAGCGACATGATGTAAAGGGTATACAGTTTCATAACCAACGCGAGAGACAAAGTCAGACAAACTTCGATATTGATTCAGAACGTACACCGTTAAATTACGATCTGTTACATAAAGAGAACATTAACTACAATGAGCACGTAAATGAGATTATAGAGAGCCAAAAAACAGGGACAAGAAAAACAAGAAAAGATGCTGTAGTTGTGAATGAACTGCTTATCACATCTGATCATGACTTCTTTGCTCACCTGGAATCGGGAGAACAAGAACGCTTCTTCCAGGAAAGCTATACGTTGTTCTCTCAACGTTATGGGGAACAAAATGTAGCCTATGTGATGGTCCATCAAGATGAACATACCCCTCATATGCATTTAGGTATTGTGCCGATGAAAGATGGAAAGCTGCAAGGAAAGAACGTATTTAATCGTGGAGAGCTTCAATGGATTCAAGATGAGTTTCCAAAACATATGAAACAACAAGGCTTTGAGGTAGAACGTGGGGAAAAAGGGTCAGACAGAGAACATTTAACGTCTCAACGTTTTAAAGCGCAACAACTTCAAGAACAGCTGAGTAATATTGAGAAAGCAACCGAAGAACGCCAATATGAGCGTAAACAGTTAGAAGAAACGATTCAAGATTGTAAGAGTCGTTTAAGTGATTTAGAAGCATCTTTGGATTTTCATAAAAAAGTAGATGATGTGGAGACAAAGAAAGAAAAGAAGATGGGCCTATTTGAATCAGATCGCGTCCTAGTGAAGCAGGAAGACTTCGGGCATATTAAAGCCTTAGCAAAGACATCAGAGACGTTTAAAAAGGAATCTGAGGAATATAAGTGGGAGTTACGAAGAGAAACGAAGAAAAATGAAGAACTTGAAGAAACAAATCGAGCGTTAAGAAGCGAAAACGTCGAATTAAAAAAGGAAAACCAAGGGTTAAAGAAAGAGAATCATCTTCTTTTTCAAACATTAGAACGATTAAAACAAGTCTATCAAGAGAAAGTACCTGATATGAAACGAATGATAGGTTTTATTAAAAGTGAACTTATAGATAAAGCGAAAGATAAAGTGTTAATCAAAAACTTTTTCAGAGATAAAGAGGAAGTTCAAGGAGCTGAAGAGTTCTTAAAAATCAAGGAAGAAAAAAGAAAGGAACGGTCAAAGAAAGTACGTAGAAGAAGAAAAGATCAGGAAATAGAACGATAGATTAGGGTACAAGCCCAAGGCAATTAATGGTAGACTGTATATATGGTTCCAAAGGGAATTTAAGGAACCTGAAGACATAGAAAAACCCTCCGAGTCCGCTAAAACTTGAGGGCTTTTCTATAAAAACTATAGAAGGGTTAAACCCTTTTCAAACTTATTATATGTTATTTATTTTATCATAAGGGTTTAATTCCTTCCACAATAAATGGAGGAATTATTAATGTCAGATTTGTTTGAGAAAAAGAGATTAGAACGTGAAGCAAAGTGTCAAAAGAAGAAAGAAGAATTAGAAGCTCTTCCTGGAGGACAACAAGCAATCATTAGAGGTTCCTCAACAGCTTCTAAAAATGCTAGAAAACGAGATATTGAAAGCTCAAAAGTTTTGACTGATGAGGAAATGGAACAGGCTAATGTTCTCCAAGCAAAAGCTCAAGGAGCAGGAATGAAGTTAGTACCGGAGCGAAAGGTGAAAAATAAGGCTAAATTTGCTCAAATTATTCAAGAGAACTGGTTGTATTTAATTCAGAATAATATCTTGAAAAATGAAGAAATCATGTTTTTGAATAAGGTGTTAGGGTTTATTGGTTTTCGTTCTAATTGTTTAGTTCAAGATATAAAGGCTAAAGAACAGATTCCTATGACTCAAACTGAACTAGCTGAAGCTTTAAAAATGAGTCGTACAAATGCCAATAGACTTATTAAACAATTAATCGAAAAAGGTATAATGGGTAAATTTGAGTCTGGAAGAGACGGACTTAATGCAAAAATGTATGCTATATATATTAATCCAAATATCATCTTGTGTGGGGATCGTGATGATATTAATGAGACATTGCAAACTATGTTTAGAAGGTATTCTAAAGAGTTAAAGAAGATCCCAGTAAGATTAATTTAGTTAAAAAATCTCCTTTTAAGGAGATTTTTTTTATTTTCATATGTATTGAATTCAATACTAAACTGTCTTGAATTCAATACATATGAAAAATCCTATATCCCTTGGTATATAAGGTTTTTTTAAAAAAAATAAGTAATGTTCTTCTCACTCTCTATTTAAATAGCAATTCGTCTTTTGTTTTGCAATACTAAATTTATAATTTTTACGTAATCGCCTTAAAGGCTAAAAGGTTGCCATTAAGGCAACCAACATCTGTCTCTAGGAGGGGACCACCAGCTCCAATTAAGACAACTAGTGAACTTATTAATCTTAGGAACTAGGTTCCTTCCTTTAAGTAAATTCAACACTTGTACAATCAATTTTAATTATTTTTCATATTGTAATTTCGTAAGAACTTTTCTCTATGAAAAATAATTTTAAACAAGAGTTTCATCCTTATTGTTAAATTTAACCATATGAGATAGAAAAAGTATTAGATGCTTTCACAATTGAATCAAGGAGATTAGGGGTCCTACACAAGTAAGTATCTATAAAACTGTTTTCTACTTATGTGGATTGTGACTCCTGGAAAGGAAAAAGAAAGGAGAGGTTATTTTATGGAAAGAAAAGGGATTGATATATCGCACTATCAAGGGGACATTGATTGGTCGAAAGTATCAAATGATGGAATTAGTTTTGCGTTTATTAAAGCCACAGAGGGGTCGGAAGATGGCTCAGCAATTGTAGATAAGTATTTAGATAAAAATGTCAATGGAACAAATGATAATGGCATTGATGCTGGAGCCTATCACTTCGCAAAATTTGTCTCTGTTAATGATGCTGTCGCAGAGGCTAAATGGTTTGTGAAAAATATAAAAGGACTACCATTAACATTGCCGCCTGTATTAGATTTGGAGGAAAACAATACTAAATCTGATGCTGAAATGAATAAAGCGGCACGCGCTTTTATGGAACACGTTGAGAAAGAAATTGGTTCGTGTATCTTGTACTCGTTCGGCAATTTTTATCGTGACCATGTGGATAAGTCACTATTAAAGGATTTTACCTACTGGCACGCTCGGTATGCTTCTACACCTATTAATGAGAGACTAGAAGATCTATTCGCTTGGCAATATAGTAAAAAAGGAAGTGTTGCAGGGATTTCTGGACCAGTAGATTTAAATAAA
>NZ_FXAJ01000022.1 GCF_900177535.1 Priestia filamentosa | reverse complement strand
CACGCAGTTTTGGACAGGGATAGTTTTTGCGTCTAAACTAGTGGCGTGAGCCACACTATATAAAAGCGACTTCTTGTCGCACCATAATGTTGATTGTAAGAAGTAAAGGGGATAACCATTGGACTTCTGTAAAAATTCCTTCACTCCCCTCAATATTTGAGGGGGCTTTCTGCCTTAATCCAATCTTAATTCCTTCTTACATCGTGGCTCATTACGATGTATCGATTTTCTTTTATAGCATGAGTTGCTCTTCAAAATCTCATTCTTTTTTATTTCAATATCTTATTGAGTGAATGAAACGTTATGTTTCAAATTCTACACGTAAACGTTGCATAGCTGATGCAACATTCTTTACGACTTTGTTTACTTCCGTAAACAAAAATCACACCCCTTCTCTGAGAGTCGCAATATCAGTATATATAAGATTTAGAAATTAGTTTCAAGTCAGCTGAAATTTTTGTACTAGAATCATATTAATTGTGCTATACTCACTTTGAAATCGCTTGCATTTTATTTAAGCAAATATGTTAAAGAAAGAGGTGGAAATGGAGTTTTATGACAAAGATTAAAGCTCGCTTTCTTGTGCAAACGGTTGCGCTAGTTAATTATTAATTTAGGGAGGAATGTGTTATGAAATTAATAAGAAGATTGGTAGCTTCATTAACTATTGTTGGTTTATTTGCAAGTACTTTAGGGACAACAAACGCCAGCGCAGATACTAATGGTACAATGATGCAGTATTTTGAATGGTATCTACCTAATGATGGACAACATTGGAATAACTTGAACAGGGACGCCTCTCACTTGCAGGATATCGGTGTAACAGCTGTATGGATACCGCCGGCTTATAAGGGATCATCACAGAATGATGTTGGGTATGGAGCGTATGACTTATATGATTTAGGAGAATTTAATCAAAAAGGTACAACAAGAACAAAATATGGAACAAAAGCAGAACTGCAAGGTGCAATAACTAATCTACATTCGAAAGGCATTCAAGTATATGGGGATGTGGTTATGAACCATAAAGGTGGTGCAGATTATACTCAGTACGTAGATGCAGTTGAAGTTGCTTCTAATAACCGAAACTATGAAACCACAGGACCACGTCAAATTCAAGCGTGGACAGGTTTTAATTTTCCAGGGAGAAATAATAAATATTCGAGTTTTAATTGGCATTGGTACCACTTTGATGGAGTAGATTGGGATCAATCCAGAAGCAAAAGTGGTATATTTAAATTTCGTGGAACAGGGAAAGGTTGGGATTGGGAAGTATCTTCGGAGAATGGTAATTATGATTATCTCATGTATGCGGATGTAGATTTTGATCATCCTGAAGTTCAACAAGAGATGAAGGATTGGGGGAAATGGTATGCTAATGAACTAAAACTTGATGGGTTTCGTTTAGACGCTGTGAAGCACATAAAGCATTCGTATTTAGGCGAATGGGTTTCAAGTGTAAGGAATAGTACAGGTAAAGAAATGTTTACTGTAGCTGAGTATTGGCAGAATGATTTAGGAGCAATTGAAAATTATTTAGCAAAAAGCGGAAACAATCACTCGGCTTTTGACGTTCCATTACACTATAACTTTCAACAGGCTTCTAACAGTGGTGGAAATTATGATATGAGAAATATATTAAATGGCACTCTAGTGGCTTCACAACCAACGAAGGCTGTAACGATAGTAGAAAATCATGATACACAACCTGGACAAGCACTAGAATCAACAGTTCAAAGTTGGTTTAAACCTCTTGCTTATGCTTTTACTCTAACTAGATCACAAGGATATCCAACACTTTTCTATGGTGATTATTATGGTACAAAGGGATCAACCTCTTATGAAATTACACCTCAAGGAAGTAGATTAGATCCTTTATTAAAAGCACGTAAAATATATGCTTATGGAATGCAGCATGATTACATTGATCATCCTGATGTTATAGGTTGGACTAGAGAAGGGGATACTTCTCATGCAAATTCAGGATTAGCAACTCTTATCAGTGATGGTCCTGGTGGAAGCAAGTGGATGTATGTAGGAAAGCGAAATGCAGGTGAAACATGGACTGATATTACAGGTAATTCCACAAATAGTGTCACGATTAATAGTGATGGATGGGGCAATTTCTCCGTAAATGGTGGTTCAGTTTCCGTATATAGACAGCCTTAAGAAAAAAGAAAAAAGTCTTTGGAGTTCGAACTTTTCTTAGTTCTCTTATGTATTCGAAAAGCATTTAATGTAGGGAGTGTAAAGAAGTGTATAGGAGATGTACTTTTAGTTTACATAAAACATGTTCCAGAGAGTAGGAAAAGCGCAAACTCGTTTTGAAGTGACCCCTGTCAAGTAGACAGTAAAAAAGCAACCCTAAGCGACCTGAGTTCTATATTCATATGGACTCAGGTTATTTAATTTCTTCTGAAAGCGTTCGTGATTGTAAAAATGAATGTATTTCGCTACAGCGATCTTTACCTCATTTGTTGTATGGAAGGAACGAAGACGGAAACACTCTGATTTAAGATGGCTAAAGAAGTTTTCCATACTTGCATTATCCCAACAGTTTCCTTTTCGAGACATACTGGCTTTCATCTTATATTTTTTAAGGGCATTGTTATATTGATGGGATGTGTACTGAAATCCTGGATCACTGTGCAGAAGAACGCCTTGTACATTCCGGTTCTTGCGAGCTTTCTTAAGAATATCCATGACAAGCTGCAGATCATTTCTGTGACTCATCTGATAAGCCACAACCTCGTGGTTGTATGAGTCCTTAATGACAGAGAGGTATAACTTTCTTCCTTGAAATAGAAGATACGTGATATCCGTTACCCATTTTTCATTTGGCTGTGACGCTTTGAACTGTCTGTTCAAATGATTTTGTGAAACAACATACTTCTCCTTTTGGCCATAGTAAGGACGCTTTCTCCGAATAACTGCACGAATCCCCATTTTACGCATGAGGCGCTGTACACGTTTATGATTTATATGTAAGTTGTACACACCTCTTAGCCAGATTAAGACCCTTCGCTACCCATAAATCCCCTTCATTCTTGTATGACATTCTCTGATCTTTTCCTGGATATTTTGATCCTCTAACTGTTTGGGAGAAAGGCTTGTTTGTCGTTTGATCCATTTATAATACCCACTCCGAGAGACACGAGCTAGGTCACACAAGAGTTGAACAGGATATTGATGTGTGAGCTCTTGAATTCCCTTATATCTCTCCCGTGCTGGTCGTTCTTCCATTCCTCCTTTCATTTTCCTAAGAACTTTTTTAAGAGTGCATTTTCTGCTTCCAATCGTTTCAGTTTGGTCTCTGTTGTTTCAGGTTGAGTAGTTGATCTTCCCTTACCAACCCCTTTTGCTTTTCCACGTTTTTCTTTGAGACCTTTTAGTCCCTCAGCTTGAAGGTGCTTCACCCATCTATATAGGATGGCAACATCAATTTCTAACTCCTTCGCAATCGTTTTATACCCCATTTCTTCTTTCAGATATAAGTCTACTGCTTTTCTCTTCGTTTTTAGGTCATACGTTCTATTAGTTTTACCCATAAAAAAATCCCCTCCGTAGTAGATAGAATAAAGGGCTCTCTTTTTTCTGTCTACTATAAGGGGATCATATCATTTAGTAATAACGAGTTTGCGCTTTTTCTTTTTATTTATATATACTTTTAGGAACGATTTTATACTTAAAGTTTTTACTTTTCAAAATGAATTAATTCAGAATCATTATTTAAATAATCTTTAGGAGTAATATTTAATTAGAGAAATTTATTTTCCGATGTTATTCGCCAATCTCCCTTTGATTGCTATGTATATTAATATTTATTTGAATAGTATGAAAATTGTTTATTATTCTATTGATTTACTTGCAAAAAAAAGTATAATTAACTATTGATAACAAATATTGAAAACGGATTCATAACCTGTATCTTTATTTATTCCTACAATAAAGACTGACTTTTAGAAATTTGTGCAAACGATTGCGCTAATTGATAAAAAAAAAGGAGGAGATTTTTTATGAAAGTTAAGCAGAAAACAGCATGGACACTAGTTACTATATTGGGACTAATTATTCCCTTATTCTCAGGACTATTAACAAGTCATGTAGGGGCAGAATCCGTCCCAAAACAGGTCGTCCTTGTTGGTACCCTGCAAACAGAATTAGGGAATGATAAAGATTGGGATACATCTTCTAAAATAACCCAAATGGATTACCAAGGAAATGGGTTATATAGTTTTACGGGCACACTTCCCCCAGGAAAATATGAATACAAAATTGCCACTGAGGGAACTTGGGATGAAAACTATGGTGATAAGGGGGTTCTAGGTGGGGGAAACATTAAACTAAATTTAACCGAAGAAAGAGCAGTTACCTTCACTTTTAACGACAATACCCATGCCATTACTGATAGTACTCAGCTTGACCCATCCATTAAAAGAGCTACAATCGATAATTTTAATGAAATGACGATAACTACTAATGCTCCATTTGATATTGACACACAAAAAATTGAAATTAACGATGTTAAAATTAAGGAAGTTAGCCCTTTCGGCACGACTGATGGGAACCTTACAAATAAGATTAAAGTGATTACCGAACAAGAATTTGATTTAAAAAAGACATATACAGTCAAAATGAAAAATTACGGTACAGTAACAGCTGAACCCGATAAAGTTTTTAGTAGCAAAAAATTTGATGAATTATTTTATTATGATGGCAATGATTTAGGCAATGTATACACCCCATCGGAGACTAAATTCCGTCTTTGGGCTCCTACTGCCAGTGAAGCACGATTGGTTACATATACAGAATGGGACGATCATAATGGCAAGGAGATTCCGATGAAACAAGGTGAAAAAGGAACTTGGGCTGTAAAACTAAAAGGAAATCATAAAGGAGTTTTTTACACGTATAAGGTAAAGATTGGTGATAAATGGACTGAAGCTGTTGATCCTTATGTAGGTGCTGCATCTGTTAACGGAGACAAAGGTGCAGTCGTTGACTTAGACGAAACAAATCCAAAGGGATGGAAGGAAGATAAAAAACCAAAGTTTAAAAATCCAGAAGATGCTATTATTTATGAGTTACATGTACGTGACCTTTCTATTCAGAAGGAAAGTGGCATCAAGCATAAAGGAAAGTATCTTGGCGTAACAGAGAAAGGAACAACTGGTCCTCAAGGCGTGAAGACGGGGCTCGATCATATTAAAGACTTAGGGGTTACTCACGTTCAATTTTTACCCATATTTGATTATGCTTCAGTAGATGAAACAAAGTTAAATGAACCCCAATATAATTGGGGCTATGATCCGAAAAATTTCAATGTACCAGAAGGATCATATTCTACAAATCCTTATGATCCGACTGTTCGAATTACAGAATTAAAGCAAATGATCCAAACCCTCCATGATAACGACCTTCGTGTAGTAATGGATGTAGTTTATAATCATACGTATGAAGTTGCTGGGTCTAATCTCCAAAAATTAGTACCAGGTTATTACTATCGTTACAATGACGATGGCTCACTCGCAGACGGGACTGGTGTAGGGAATGATACAGCCTCTGAACGGAAGATGATGAGGAAGTTTATGGTGGACTCTGTAACTTATTGGGCGGATGAGTATAATTTAGATGGGTTCCGTTTTGATTTGATGGGAATTCACGATGTTGAAACCATGAACCATATACGTAAAGCTATCGATAAAGTTAATCCTTCTATTATTCTTCATGGAGAAGGATGGGATTTAAACACTCCCCTTTCCCCTGAATTAAAGGCTAACCAAAAAAATGCTGAGAAAATGGAAGGAATTGCTCATTTTAATGATGATATTCGCGATGGTTTAAAGGGCAGGGTATTTTACGATTATGATAAGGGTTTTGTAAATGGGAAACAAAATTTAGAGGAACGAATAAAGAAAGGAGTCATGGGTGGAATTGATTATAACAAGGACATTGCTACCTATCAAGATCCTGAACAGGTTTTAACCTATGTTGAAGCTCATGACAATCATACATTATGGGATAAGCTGCAGTTAACTAACCCAAATGACAGCGAAAAAACACGTAAACAAATGCACAAGTTGTCTTCTTCCATTGTATTAACATCACAGGGAACCTCATTCTTACATGCAGGTCAAGAGTTCATGCGGACAAAGGGCGGGGATCATAATAGTTACAAATCCCCTGATTCGGTCAACCAAATGGATTGGAAACGTCGTGCAACATTTGATAAGGAAGTAGGCTATATGAAAGGCTTAATAGAATTACGTAAAAATCACCCAGCTTTTCGTATGACTACAGCTGAACAAATCAAAAAATACCTAACGTTTATTGACAGTCCAAAAAATACTATAGCTTATATAATAGATGGCAAAGGGAATATGGATAAAGCCAAATATCTTATGGTTGCTCACAATGCTAATAGAGAACCTGTGGAAATTACCCTTCCATCACAAGGGCCTTGGAAAGTACTAGTAGATGGGGAACGCGCAGGAGATAAGGTTCTTTACACTATACATGATAATAAAGTTACGGTTCCTGCCTTAAGTTCATTTATTTTGAGAACAGATAAACCAATTTAATTCAAGGTTAGCTCATATAACAGAAATTCGAGGGAGTAAAAAAAGCGCGAACTTGTTCAGTAATAACGAGTTTGTGCTTTTTCTTTTTACATCATTTTATCTTACCAGACTGTTTGTTTTAAGATATTTAAATCTCTATTTTGCTTTCCTCTCAACAAAGATACTATTGTTCTTGAGTTACTTGATAGAAAGTAGTAAAGGCTTTAAAGTTACTGATAAAACTTGTATGGAGATTATGGAATTGTGTATTAAGCGTTCTCCTAGATTTGGACTCACCGTTCCTTATGTCATTAATCTTTTCTTCAAGCTCTATTAAACTTTTAATACTATCAACGAGGTACTCTCTCTCTTTTCTTGAGTAGTTTTCTTGGGTACTAAGGTCTAACAATGTGACTCTTGCTTCCTTTACCCCAAGTAACAAGGTATCTAATTCTTGTATACTCATTTTTGACTTTTTTTCATGTGTTAACCAATCCTGTTCAAATATCTCGAGTATATCCTTGGTTCTTTTACTTGTTAAATCATTTTTAAAATGTATTTGGGATGTTTGTTTAAAGGTGTCCACGTCTTGTTTATACTCTTTAGTCATAACAGAATCAGGTTGATAAGAATATGTTTTATATATACTAAAGAATGAATAGGGATAAAACCATGTCATTGCCAATATAAAAAGGACAATGACACCTAGAAAAACTAAACTAATCCTTTTTGATCTCTTACTCATCATAAATTCTCCTATCTTATTTGCTGAAGTAAATAAAATAAAGTTCGTTACAGGTATGTGGATAATTTCCTGTATCTCTACCTAATATCCTTTATATGCCTTACCCTATCAAGGAATAGAGATGAATTCAAATTAAAATATATGTACAGTAGTTCATAAAATTAGACAGATTACTAATATATTCCTTAGTTATATAAATAAGAAAATTCTTCATCATTGGTAAAAAAAGGATTTTTTATTAAAAGTCATTTAGGGAGAATTAGTTAAGTCGGGTAGGCAGGCACTCTCACGAGCGCCCGCCCCCCTAAGAACCGTACGTGACAGATTTCCCGTCATACGGCTCAAGCCTTCTTTTTATCCG
>NZ_FXAJ01000021.1 GCF_900177535.1 Priestia filamentosa | reverse complement strand
AGAACTCTTATGAACATTGGCTTATTTGTTGACGACGGCATCAATATCTTAATTGATAAAGGTTGGTTGGAATCACCGCCAAAAGCGTATGACAGAATTTAATATACAATTGAAACAGCTTGAATACCTTCCAACTTCCAATTAAAAGCTAGTCGAAAATAATTTTAAAAAGGAATAGAACGATGTGATGAAAAATAAAGAAGCGATTGAACAAGCTGATTATCAATAAGAGTTTTTTGAGAGGAAAAAACCGCACGTAAAAGTATACTTAAATATTAAGAAAAAGCTCAAACTTGTTGGCATTCAACGAGTTTGAGCTTTTACTACTTCCTGTAATTGGTGTTATGTTAACCCAAAATAGAGCGTTTAATCGAATCATTCATTGATATAAGGACTCTCTTATCAAGAGAGTTTTTTTATTTGAACAAAAACCACAACTTTTTTAAGGAGGTTACGTCTAAGTAACGAATATTGGCTAAAAGGATGGTTGAAACGTTGACAAATACTAAAAGAGAAGACATTGAGTGTTGGTATGATGATCATAGCGACGCCATATTACAGTTTATTTTGATGATGGTAAAAGATTATCAACAAGCTGAGGATCTCACTCATGAAACATTTGTGAAAGCTTACATTTATTATGATTCATTTCAGAGAAATTCTACCGAAAAAACGTGGTTATTCAGTATTGCTCATAATGTAACCATGGACTATTTTAGGAAGCGCAAACCCATGCAACTTTTTAAGGACCTGATTGGTTCTAAAAGGGATCATTCTCGCTTACCTCAAGAACTTATTGAACTTAAGGAAACGTCTTTGGAACTTTATCAAGCATTAGAAAAGCTTAAAGATTCCCATCGTAAAGTCATTATCCTTCGTAAGATTCAAGGCTTTTCCGTTAAGGATACAGCCAATATATTAAATTGGTCTGAAAGTAAAGTGAAATCAATCCAGTTTAGAGCACTCCCTGCTTTAAAAAAGCAGCTAGTAAAGGATGGATGCGTCTATGAAAAAACAATCTAATATCCACTTTAATGAAGATTCGTTAAAAAGATTAAATAAAGACTTGATTTGGAATGAGAAGCAAAAGCAAAAACAAAAAGACCGCCTGATACAAAGAATGAACCATTTAGAGTCATCTAAACGGATTTCATACAAATATATAGGGAAACACAACAGGTGGATGAAAAGGGTGATTTATAGTGGATTTGCCTTTTTGATCCTTATAGGGTTATTGATTAGTTCTGCCTTTGTGTCTCCAGCCATGGCACAAATCATTTCTAAGATTCCCTATTTAAATTCTCTATTTGAATCTAAACCCCTCAATGATGAGATTACGGAGGCTTTAGACAAAAAGGGATATAAATGGGATGGAGTAGGAGTTGAAAATCAACCCAAACGAGTCAGTGTAATGATTGTAGGGTCAGATGAATACTATAATGAAGTTAAATCAACTGTAAAGAAACTGATTCAGGATATATTAGATTCACGCGGTTATGATGCTTACAAGGTACAAATAACTCAGTCTATCCCCTACGAAGAACCAACGCCAGAGGAAAAGGAGCAATTAGAGAAATATAATAGGATTTATGACGTTGTGTTAGGAGTACTGAAAGGGTATGGATACGACTCTCTTGGCCAAGTGAATGATATTCAACCTGGTTCAATATCATTTGAATTGCCTAATACAGAACAGAGAACAGAAGAAATAAAAAAACAGGTAGCAAACACTTTAAAGCAAAATCAGCTGGGTGATTTCTCTATAAAAGTACACACCTACAATCCTCAAAAAAGGGAAAGAGAAGCTAGATGGTCGGAAATTGTGAATACGATTTCTAATGGTTTACTCGCAAAAAAGGAATACAAAGTAGAGATGGTTGGATATTCAAATAAACCAAAGGCGTTTACGATTTCCATTGACACTTCTTTATCTTCAACAGATTCAGATGCAAAAAATACGGTAGATAAAATAGAAAAAACGGTTCAAGATTTTCTTCATTCGAAAGAAACAAAACAAGTAATTGGGGATGATGCATATCGAATTATTATCTATAGTAAAGACAAGAAAAAATTAAATGAGAGCTAATATACAGCTACATTGAAAGAGGAAAGAAGGGATCTTTGACTAAAGATCCCTTTTCTACTGATAACAAAAATTATGTTAATTAGAAATGAGTAGGATATACATATAAAAAACATAACATTAAATATTCTCTTTACTTTGTAATCGCTTTCATTTATACTAAATATAGGCGGGATAGCATGCGTGGCTGTCACAGTATTTAGCGTAGGCGGGGCTAATACAGGGAAGCAGGGCATATAAGAAATGTCCTTTTTTATTTGAATAAAGTTGCTTTATCTTATTATTTAAATACAGATTAATTACTATTAATATCGAAATCTCTATACTTTTTACATAGGAATAGCGCCCAATTAACTGGGCGCTATTTTTGTTTAAAAAGATCCATATAAGTTTTATTTCTCTAAAAAATTTATATACTTTATCATCTCTGAAATTCCCTTATATTGATGGAAAAGTTGATAGTTCAGATTTTCTAAAGCCAGCCCAAAAGAACGTTCGATTTTATCATAGCTTTGTAGTTCCAAATCATTCAAAAGCTGCCTCATATTTTCTAGATAATAAACGGTTTTTCTCAAACTACTGATAACCAATATCTTACGTAGTTCTGTTATTGTAAACATTCTATATCCATTTTCGCTATTTCTTTCTGAACGCACTAATCCTTCTTGTTCCCAATAGCGAATAGCTGAGGTATTAATACCTGCTATTTCAGCTGCTTCCCCGATACTCATATATTTCTTTAATTTTCTATTTTTATATTTTGTAAAATCAGTACTTTGAATCATTATAAGTATTTCTTCCACTCTTTGTTTCTCCAATTGTATATGAAATTGTTGCTGATTTACTAGCCAAAGAGCTTTTTCAAAGCTCGCATTTTTAATCATCCTCATAATCTCATAGACAGTGGGTATTTCATATCCTTTTAATAACGTCCTAATGGTGATAAAGGCTTGAAAGTGTATAGATGTATAGAAACGATGATTACTTTCCGTCCTAGGTACAGCAGGAATGAGATTTTGTTCCTCATATCTTCTCAAAGTTGTTGTACTAACATTTAAAGCATCTGCCATTTGTTTAGGTGTATAGGTTTCCATTTTTAACTCCTTATTTAAAGTAAAACCTTCAAGTGCTACAATAACATATTTTAAATAAATTCTTAACATATCAGGAAAAAAAGAGCCAAAGCCGAAAGATTGCATGAATGTTATATGATAGTAATATAAACGATTTGGGAGTGATGGAAATGGAGAAGTTCATAAAACTTATGGATGAATCAGAATTAAAAGTCGGGTTAGTCGGTAACCCGAAATTTAAAACAATCATGTTACCAGTAGCTAAAGAATCTGTTTATGGCAAGGAGGCTGAAAGCTTAAAGTTATGGGGTGTAGATCCTGAATTAGGAAAACACTTTATCGAGGGATTACAAGACAAGTTTCAGGTTTTATATTTTGATTATGAGGGACACCGATTAAAACACCCTAATTCAGAGCATCTAACAGCTGAAAATATAGTAAAAGATTTATTAGTAATTGCTGATAAGATGGATGTTAAAAAGTTTAGCTATTATGGTTACTCTTGGTTAGCTTTAGTTGGTTTACAATTAGGTATTCAAACAGATAGATTAGAAAGTTTAATAATGGGTGGGTTTCCTCCAATAGATGGACCATACAAAGAAATGTTGATTGTAACTAATAAGACATATGAACAATCTAAGAATAATCAGAATTCTTCTGTCTTTAATGAGCAAGATGAGAGTAAAAGTCAAGAAAAAGTTGATTGGGATAACATAAAGGTGAAGTTGGATACGAATCAAACCAAACAGTTTGTTACGTTGTATAAGAATTTAAAGGAATTTGACGATCGAGAAATTCAACATAAATTAGCTATTCCAAAACTGATATTTGCTGGCGAAAAAGATACGATTGTCTACGGCAAAAACTTTGGAAATGTAACTGTCGATATCGTTGGTATATTACAAAAGAATAAGCAAGAGTTAAAACATATGGGGTGGGATATAGAAATTTTAGAAGGAAAAAATATGAATCACACCAAAGCAATGCAACCGATAACGGTTCTAGAAGTGATAAAACCGTGGCTGATTAAAAATTTACTATAACTCATTAAATAATTACCTTAATTCTATGTTTGTACCTTCGTTCCCTTACAACTTTCTTTAAAGAAGTATGGAGAAAGAAAATATGGATAAGTTAAAACAGTTCATAAAGGTATATATAAACGAAAAGCAAAAGCACAAACTCGTTGTTGCTGAACGGGTTTGCGCTTTTTTATGTCCTCTAACATGTTATATATTAAGTAAAGAAAAAAGATAAAAATTAAATCTTATTTTTTTCTTTTAGATAATTGTTATAAGCCGTTTCCACCTTGTTTAGTTTTGGAGATGTTTTTGACATTCTTCCTCTTATATCTTCCAATAAATATAGTCCTCTAAGTAAGCAACCTACTATAATTCCAAACGCGATGATTCCTCCAATTAAAGGGCCAAAAAGAAATAAAAGATAACCAACAATAGTTGATAAAACGATAAGCAATAATAAATACAGAATATTCCCCACTTTAACCTTAAAAAAGGAGTTATTTAATAACAAATGAGGTGTAAGTATACCGTAAATGAGGACTTTTGGAAAGATAAAGTAACAAGGTTCTTATAAGATCTATTATGTTAACTAATCATTATTAAATTTCATGTGATAAAGAAAACCCTTTGCCAGTGCTAAGCAAAGTTTGTGTAAAATATATAATATATAGGATTTACAGTATTGTTTTATATTATTAAGAGGATAGATATAAACAAGACGTAACTCATAAAAAATAGACATTGACAGAGCTTCCATCAAAAAGGCAGTAACAAAAAACATTGACAAAAAAAATTATAAGTATTAGAATTATCTCATATTCAAGATATTTTATTTCAGGGTATTTTGAAAGGGGGAACTAAATGGAGAGAAAATGTACGAATTTGCCCTTTCTAGTATTAATGCAAACATCTAAAGCAATTCATGAGAAAATAAAGAAAGAAATGACAAGAAACAATCTAAATATAACAGAATTCTCTGTTTTAGAGGTCCTTTATCAAAAAGGGAAACAAACTATTCAGCAAATCAGAAATAGTATCTTAATTTCAAGTGGTTCGATGACCGATATTATAGATAAACTAGAACAAAGAGATTTATTAAGCCGAAATGCTTGTCGAGAGGATCGTCGCGTGATACATGTTACATTAACAGATGATGGAAATAAATTAATGCAAGAAATCATGCTAAAACATCATAAGGTAGTTGACGATATATTTGATTCATTAAATTCTGATGAGGCAGAGACATTGGTGAATCTTTTGAAAAAAGTAAGGAATAAAGTTTCAAGTTTATTTTTTTAAAAATATATCTCGAATTCGAGATAAAAATATTATGGAAGCAATAAGGGAAAAGCTGGCACTTCCACCATTTTTGAAACCAAATCGAAAAGAGATTGAAGAAAAGTTACGACCATTAATTTTAAATTAAATTTTGGAGGAATATATAATGAACCATCTAAAAGGAATACACCATGTAACAGCTATTACAAGCAGTGCAGAAAAGAACTATAAATTTTTCACTTATGTTCTAGGTATGCGTTTAGTTAAAAAAACGGTAAATCAAGATGATATTCAAACCTATCATTTATTCTTTGCAGATGATAAAGGAAGCGCAGGCACAGACATGACTTTCTTTGACTTTCCCGGCATTCCTAAAGGCGTACATGGTACAAACGAGATTTCAAAGACATCTTTCCGTGTACCGAGTGATGAATCATTAGACTATTGGATAAAACGTTTTGATCGTTTAGAAGTCAAACATACTGGAATTAAAGAGCAATTTGGCAAGAAAACCCTCTCTTTTATTGATTTCGATAACCAGCAATATCAATTGATTTCAGATGAATTCAATAAAGGGGTGGAATCTGGCACACCATGGGAAAAAGGTCCAATTCCATTGGAGCATGCGATTACTGGTTTAGGACCCATTTTTGTCCGTATTGCGAACTTTGATTACTTTAAAGAAATGATGGAAAAAGTCTTATTATTTAAAGAAACAGATAAAGAAGGTTCATTCCACTTATTTGAAGTGGGTGAAGGTGGGAATGGTGCCTCGGTCATTGTAGAATATAATGCCCTTCTTCCTGAAGCTCGGCAAGGTTTTGGTACTATTCACCATGCGGCATTCCGTGTAGAGGATCGCTCTGTTTTGGAAGAATGGATTGAACGGATGAATAGTTTTGGATTCCATACATCCGGTTATGTAAATCGTCACTTTTTTGAGTCATTATACGCAAGAGTTGCACCGCGAATTTTATTTGAGTTTGCTACAGATGGCCCTGGTTTTATGGGAGATGAACCATATGAAACGCTTGGGGAAAAATTATCTTTACCACCATTCTTAGAGCCTAAACGTGCAAAAATAGAAAAATTAGTTCGCCCAATTGATACAGTGAGAAGTACAAAGGAATTTGTCAAAAAATAAAAGGAAAAATATTATTGGTGCTTCATTACAACACTATAACCCTCTTATCGACGATGAAGGGAAATAAAAATGGAATATTTCAAGTAGTTGGGGATTAATAGCTAAAATTCCATTTGTCAAGCCAATTGTATTTCCTAATACAAAGTAGTATCAACTACCGGAAAAGCGAATTAAAACGTTTAAATAAAAAATTAAAAATAAGGAAATTATAAAGAAGGTGTAAATATGGGTTTTTTATCTAAATTATTTGGAATTTCATCAGAAAAGGAGATTAAAACAATGTCAAATGTAAAATTAGCCGTTATTTTTTATAGCATGGGTGGAACAAACTATCAACTAGCTAAGTGGGCAGAAGAAGGAGCAAAAGAAGTTGGTGCTGAGGTTAAAGTATTAAAAGTACAGGAATTAGCACCTGATTCTATTATTGAAAAAAATGATATATGGAAAAACACTGTGGAAGCAACGAAAGAAGTTTCAATAGCAACAGGGGACGATATTGAGTGGGCAGACGCAATTATCTTTAGTGTTCCGACTCGATTTGGAAACATGCCATCACAAATGAAGCAATTTCTTGATATTCAAGGAGGATTATGGGCCACAGGTAAAACGGTAAACAAAGTAGTCAGTGCAATGACTTCTGCACAAAATCCACATGGTGGTCAGGAAGCTACCCTTCTCTCTTTATATACCTCTATGATGCATTGGGGGGCCATTATAGCAACTCCAGGTTATACGGATTCAGTATTATTTGGAGCAGGTGGTAATCCATATGGTACAAGTGTTACTGTTGGTCAAGATGGAAAAATGATTGAAGATGTTCAAGCAGCTGTAAAACATCAAGCGAAACGTACAGTAACAGTAGCAGAGTGGGTAAAAAAGGCGAATCAATAAGTAAGAAAAACTAATCAGAAAAACTTCCAATTAGTTTTTTGTAGATGAAAATAATATATATTACTCTGTATTGCTGGCGGGACAACAACAGGTACACAAATTAATACTAACTCATTCATAGGTCCCACAGTTTTACCCGTCTGGTATCCGTTCAACAAGAGTCGGCTGGGAATTGGGAGTAGGAAGAATTGGCGGTATACTCGGTCCTACAGTTGGAGAATTTTTATTAAGCTCGCAGCTTCCTCTTCAACTTAATTTCCTAGCATTTGCAATTCCATGTAGTATTGGTGCAATAGCCAAACGACAATCAGAATCACAAATGAAAGTTTTAATACCAGAGAGCCGGCAGCAAATCCAGAAAGAAACTCACTTTAAAAAAGAAGGGGATCATTTTTCCATAAATAAGCAACCTTCTCTCTTTAAAAATACCTGAATAATCTTCATTGTCTTTTTCATTTTATGCAAAGATAAGTAAAAGCCTTTATACTTTATAATGATTAGACGAGAAGTATTAAAAAAATTTTGGAGTGCATCTCCTTTTCAAAGTTCGATAATAAAGAAGATTAAGTGAACATTTTTCTTAAAGTTAACAAACCTCTCTAATCTTCGTCCGTAAAAGTATACTTAAATGACAAGAAAAAGCTCAAACTATTTGGTATTCAACGAGTTTGAGCTTTTATTACTTCCTGTAATCCATCTTATGGTGCGACAAGAAGTCGCTTTCTTACAGTGTAGCTGACACTACTCATCTAGACGTAAAGATGATCTCCATCCGAAACGGCATGCTTGGTAACGAGTCTGTCGGTTGCATGAGGAAATGCGGAAACAGAGGACAAATGCATGGTCCAGAATACTGTTAGGAGAAGATAGGTATGGTAAACGAACGTGAAGGTTTGTAAGCTTCGTAAAGGTTAGCTCAAGATAATGCATAATTTTTGCTTGGGTCTTGGTAAGAGGAAAAGTAGAATCATAAGGCTACTCTGATGCGTCCCGCATCTTACCCGGAGTAAAGCAAATCTACTACTTTCCATTCGCAGAGTGACGCAACAAAATACAGGCAAGCGAACACCTGGTGCAGATGGCTATACAGCCTTAA
>NZ_FXAJ01000020.1 GCF_900177535.1 Priestia filamentosa | reverse complement strand
CCATAGATAATCCCCGTTCCTCCATCATTTCTACTAAATCGCGAAAGCTGAGATTGTACCGTAGGTACCATCTGACCGTTAACAAAATCATCTCAAGCTGGTAATGTTTCCGTTTAAATAGATTCTCCTTTTCCATACTGATCACTCCCTCGTATATTATTTTTAGTTACTCTTTCGAGCAACGTTTTAATCTAATAATCTCTTGGGCGTCCGAGGATATTCCTAGATAATGAAAGTAAGGATCATTTGGGACAATTCTTTCATTCCCTGTAGGTATGACTACATTAAAAGACTGTTTCCCAGTGTTCGCTTTATTCTTCTTACTCACAGGCTGTTCCCCTTGATTCAAACCTAGTTGTTAGTAGCACTAGGTTTGAATCAAGGATAAGTTCTTATACACGAGGATGTTGGTCAGCGGTCACACTAGGGATATCCCCAGACGTCCAAGAAAGAGACTTTCCAATGATTCTAAAGGAAAGGAGGAATTCCCCTATGAAACTATTTATTGGTTTAGATGTGAGTTCTCAAGGTGCAAAAGTTTGTTTTTTAAATGGTGAAGGAGATCGATTACAATCGTTCACCATTCCAAACGATTTACCTGGAGAAATGAAATTAAAAGAAATAATTTTACAAACAGCCTTCAGCCTAACATGTGAAGTCATTAAAATTGGATTAGAATCTACTTCCATTTACAGCTATCATCCAGCTATGTTTCTTCACAATGACAAAGAACTTAGAGCCTACAACTCTCAAGTATTTATGATTAACCCAAAGCAAATCTCAAACTTCAAAAAAAGCTATTCAGAAATGGATAAAACAGATGCCATTGATGCATTTGTCATTGCAGACTATGTGCGTTTTGGACGTCATACAATGTCCGTTGTGAGGGAAGAACAATACATGGCCTTACAGCAATTAACTCGTTCTCGTTATCAACTCGTACATGCCTTAACAAGAGGGAAACAACATTTCCTTCAACACTTAGGATTGAAGTGCAGTCAATTTACACAGGACGTTGAGTCCTCTGTATTTGGAAATACGATGATGGAATTATTTTTAGAGCGATTCAGCTTAGAAGAACTCGCCCTTTTTCTTCAAGAAAAGGGAAAAAATCGCTTCGGTAATCCTGAAGAGGTAGCAAAATCTATACAAAAGGCTGTTAAAGGATCTTACCGTTTAAGTAAAGTGGTAGAGAACTCTATAGATCTTCTACTGAGCACTTCTATCCAGATTATGCGCGCTTATCAAGCTCAGATTAAAGAAATTGAAAAAGGTATAGAAAATATTATGGCAACGTTACCTCAGACATTGGAAAGTATCCCAGGTGTAGGTCCTGTATTCGCTGCCGGCATTGTAGCTGAAATTGGACAAATCAATCGATTTAACGATGAAACGCGAATAGCTAAGTACGCAGGCCTATTTTGGAAGAAATATCAGTCTGGTCGTTTTACTGCAGAAAGCACATCCTTAACGCGATCAGGGAATCACTATCTACGTTATTATTTAGTTGAGGCCGCCAACTCTGTAAGGCGTCATGTCCCTGAATACCGTAATTACTATGCGAAAAAATCTGCAGAAGTACCAAAGCATAAGCACAAAAGAGCCCTCGTCTTAACCGCAAGAAAATTTGTGCGTTTGGTGGATGCGCTACTAAGCAACAACCAAATTTACACGCCCGGAAGGAGCGTTGATAGATGATATCTACTGATATTATTCCTTCTTCTAATTTCCATTAATTTACATATAATTAATGGTCTAGTTTCGTATTGCCTTTTTTAAGCAAGAATAGCTGATTAAATGTTTTAATCACTAAAATAACTACTTGACATCACACTACAGGTCTTTTCTAGAGTACTAGTATCAGTATGTCCAAGTTTAGAAGATTAGCTTCAAGTTAGATTAAATTTTTGCACCAGAATCTATTCATGATTAAATCCTATCCCTTTTTGGTTATCTCAACCACCCTAATCATACAAATGAATATATTTATTGTATACTTTTTATTCGTATTTTATGTTATTAGGGTGGTCGTAAATAATGTCACTTTGATTTTTTAATATAATATATAATATGTATATAATATATATTATATAATAGGTGTAATTCTATAAAAAATGTAGTTGTTATTATATTCACATAAGCATTTTTTTCAATATCTGCATTATAAGAAAAAACATCTTTTATCCTGTACACCTTTTCTTAAAGCTTTCTGATAATTATCGATTTAAATCTTATAAAGTCTTTGTCTATATGAATTAAAAAGTTTAAGTTACTAAAAACAGCAGTCTTAAACCTGTTTTAAGAATAATGAGCTAAAATAACCTTCATCCTAACCAGTTCGTCTTCTGCTGATTCATCATTTATAGAAGAAAGTCCTCCTGTTATTTCTCTTTCGGATTTTGCAGAAAGAGGCTCTTTGATCTCTATTACTTTTTCTTGTTGTTCCTGGAACCAATTCGGTAACATTTCTTTACGTACAATCTTACACGGAGGTACAACTACAGACTTTTCCTCATTCCCTTTATTTTCTGTTTGTGCAAGATCATTAAATTTGTTTAAAGCAATACGGTATACTAATTTACATTGCTCTTCAAAGCTCATAGAACGTATTTTTATGTATGTAAAAAGGGCATGAATAGATTCATAAGCAATAGAGTGAATATCCTTCTTAGAAAGAGTGATAGATGTAGATTGACATACTTTTTGAGAAGCTATACGTACACGTAAATAAAGGTCTTTTAGAGATTCCTTAAATAGACCTTTAAAAGTTTGATTAATTAATTTTGGAACCCCTTTGATAAAAGGAATCATTTTGCACATAAAATGATCTTTAATATAATTATTTTTAGGTAAAGAATAGGTAGAAACTTTTTTTGTTTCCCCATCCTTACTCCCGCAAGGTATTTCAGCGTTTTCTGCTTGGACATCAGCTTGGACATCAAAGCCGAAATATTGTTGCCAGTGTGTAAAAAAAGGATGATTAACAAAGAAATAAACGGCTGCACCACGGCCATTATGTTTGGAAGAAGATCGATGAGCCTTCACAATTTTTCCAGCGTCTTCTAGGGTTTTCATTACACGACGAATTGTACGAGCAGAAACAGCGTGTTTCTCAGCAAAATAGGAGTCTTTAGCATACACAAAGCCTTTATCTGTTGCCAAAAAGCAAATCATATCAATAGCATCTCGTGTTTCTTGTTTCAAACGAGCAAATGCATCTCCAAGAACAGATTCAACCATTTCTAATAGTTTGTACTTCATTTGTTTTTGTTCATGACTTGTTTTTGTGTAAGATTCATAGTTTTGCATACGGGCAAAATCATCACTCAAAATTAACATATTTTTCTCTCCTCTTTTCCTGCGGAAAAAGAAAAAGGACCTATTTACCGTTTTAAAATGCGGTAAACATGCCCTTTGAGAAAAGAGAATACAACAACTCCCTTGAAATTTCGTTAAATATGTCGTACAATACAAACATAAAAAACGCAACAAGGTTTGAGGTAAGTGTTTACCGTGGTTGGTTCACGGTGAGCCGTCGTAGGATGTTGACGCATCACTACGATTGCCTTGAGCCTTTTTGTTATTCCGAACTGTTTAATTGTTGTTATTATAGCAAACTCTACCAATGAATACAATGGATTTTTGCCCTAACTTTGCCCCCCGCCCTTTAAAAGTGCTAGTATTCATTTAACCAATGTTATCTTTTAGAACATAACTCTAAAAGATAACATTGGTTAAATATAAAAGTGATCTTTTATTATATAAAATCCCTGAATTTGCTTCACACCCTTTGCACCCGAACCCTAGCATGAAGGTTCACTTTATTAGTAATACCAACTGATTGTAAAGTTTTATAAGTTTTAGTTAATGTTAATGTTTATGTTTAGTAGCAATTCAGCTTTAGAATTGCTGTTCTTTTCTTGTGTTTTTTCGTAGAAAAAACACATTAGCCTGAATACTAAAAAATTGCCTTTAGGCAATAGGCCTTTATAGAATATTGCAACCAGTGAGAAAAAACCGTAGCAATTTCGAAAATAATGCATATAAATAAGACTACACAACGGAATTCCATAAATCACTGTAAATTGGGTCATTATCAGAAAAAGAGAAGCCACCTCCCATTGAGCTTCTCTTTTTTATATTATGGTGAAACCATTATGAAAAAACATATAGAGGAGTCTTTCAACGGTAAATTGCAGAACCAATGGTCGGGAATTTAAGAAGTTGATAGACTAACTGCACCCGAACCCTCAAGTTTTTTTGGGGGGATTTTTTACGGGATTCCACGGCCTTCCGTTGGTCGTCGTTTGGGGGCGACACTCCAAGGTCTTCTTCATGCATTAGCATGGATACGGCATAGCCATCAAAGTTTCACAGACCGCACCTTTACTTGGAAGTGTTCCGAATAAAGGCCATTCTCTACATGCTATGGTGGGAATGCCGAAAACTTTGATATTGATCCAGAACGTACACCGTTAAATTACGATCTAATACATAAAGAAAACATCTACTACAATGAGCAAGTAAAAAAGATTATAGAGAGCCAAAAGAACAAGAATGTTTCCCCCATGAACTATAAATTATTCCCCTAACGCTATGGGAAACGAAATGTAGCCTATGCGAGGGTTCATCAAGACGGATATACTCCACATATGTATTTGGTCATTGTACCGATGAAGGATGGAAAGCTTCAAGGGAAAAACGTATTTAATCGTCAGGAACTTCAATGGATTTAAAGCCAGTTTTCAAAGTATATGAAACAATGAGGTTTTGAAATAGAGCGTAGGGAGAAAGGATTAGACAGAGAACATATAGCCTCTCAACGTTTTAAAGGGTTCCGATGCAAAAACTCCCCCCTTATATCCCTCCTAAGTATTTACACTAGGTTTCCCGGGATTTCTTATCTCTTAAAATCTAGCAGAAATGTTTTTTATAATACTAGGATGGTGGTACTACATCTTTAGTATTTAATCATTGTTTCATCATACATAGGTGAAGGTACAAATTTTGGTAATATATGTGGTTGTCCCTTTCAATTCAACATTTCGACGCATTTACTATAGTGATATTGATTTGAAAGGATGAAATAATTATGAATAATGTTCGTCTCGTCCCATTTAGACTGGGAGAAGTATTGGAAGGATTGGAAGATCAAACACCTTATGGCATAAAAATGATTAACGCCCCTTCATTATGGCAAGAGGAAAAGGGAAAGGATGTTGTTATAGCTGTATTAGATACAGGATGTGACATATCGCATCCTGACTTAGCCGATCGTATTATCGGTGGACGAAATTTTACGGGTGGTGATCCCGAAGATTATACTGATTCCCACTATCATGGAACTCATGTTGCGGGAACAATTGCAGCTTCATTAAATGAACAGGGAGTTGTAGGGGTTGCCCCTGAGTGCAAACTCTTGATTCTCAAGGTATTAGATGAAAATGGCTCTGGTTCTTACCAAGGTATTATTGATGCTATTGATTATGCAAGGGAATGGCGTGGCCCAAATCAGGAGAAGGTAAGGATAATATCTATGTCTTTGGGGGGACCAGATGATGCCCCTGGATTGCATGATTCCATTAAGAAGGCAGTTAGTGCTGATATTGCAGTCGTTTGTGCAGCTGGGAATGAAGGTGATGGGTCAGACCGGACAGATGAAACGGCCTATCCGGGTTACTATAAAGAGGTCATCCAAGTTGGTGCTGTAGATGAGGAAAAACAACTCGCTGAGTTTTCTAATACAAATGATGAAATTGATTTAGTAGCACCGGGTGTCGATGTTATGTCTACCTATCCTGGGAATAAATTCGCTAAATTATCTGGAACATCTATGGCTACTCCCCATGTTAGTGGGGCTATCGCAATCATTATTAATAAAGAGGAGAAGGAATTTGGACGTAGATTAACTGAACCCGAAATCTATGCTCAATTAACGCAAAATACGGTGTCTATAGATTTGTCAAAAAAGGCCCAAGGGAATGGTCTACTATATTTATATGGAAACAATAAGTAAATTAACTTTTATGCGCAATACCATAATTCTAAATATCAACAATGAGGGAAAACTCCTTATTTTAAACGGTTAAGTTGAAGTAAGCGGGGGACAAACTCCTGCTTACTTCTTCCCTCATAGATGATAATGTTAAGAGTCCCCACCATCATTGTATAATTGGGAGGGGCAACCTGGGATAACGATTCTGGTATAAAAACTATCCCCTGGAAAGATAAAATATCAGTTTCCTTTAGTTTGCTAAACTATGAACCTAATCCAAGTAGTTTACAAATAAATCCTTCCTGGTTCTAGTCAATCCCTGTCCCCCGATAGGCTTTCTTCCCTTTTTAGGATGTGCATCACCCCTATACTACCCAATATATAGTTAGTTGTATGAAGTGATTCCATCCCTACCATATAATGAATACACCCTCTGATAAAACGATAATCCTACTTCATCTATACTGTGGAGATAGTGAATTTTCCTTATTTATATTCCCTATGCTTATAACCCGAGATTTACAAATATGGGAAGTGGCCGGCTCCCCTTTTTGAAAACACCTTGCTGCTCATTTACCTCATTTCTAAGACCTAAAGATTTATTGTAATTATCCCAGTTTTTTACAATAGTATTAAAAGTTAATACCCTATTCATTATTACTTATCCCCATACTAAAACGTTTATCTATTTCCCTACTATCTTGAATTAGTTTCACTGATTTCCTATACATGTAAGCTTCACCACACTTATTGATTTTTGAGTTTTGTAAAATACTGATATGTCTCAAAATTAACAGGTAATGTTAGTCAAAAGCATATTTTTAATTTCCCTAACATTTTACCTACAACAAACATAAGGAGGTGCATATTATATTTGTATAGCATTAAATACTTTATGATGGGGGAATTCAACATGAAACGTTTTAAGAGTTATACCCTATGGGTAGCAGTATCAGCCTTCATTGGAATGTTAGTTCAGGATTTAGGGGTTGATATTGCACCGGAAAGATATACAAATTACGTTGATTCAATCTTATATATATTAGTATTATCTGGAATTATTAGTAACCCTGACAAAGTGAAGCTAAGAAAAAAGTAGAATTTAATCTAAAAAATATTGTGCTTCTACCCCCGTATACTTCCTAGTCAAATCTATCTTATCATCATCGACCACAATTAGTAGGAATCTAACCTAGGTTTGTTATACAAGAACTATATTAAAATAAAAAATATTATAATCTAATATAGGACAAGTGTTTGGAATATACAGAGGACTAGAATCTAACTCAAACAAATTATATATTAAATTCAGCTTCATTTCGGACAGACTCTCCTATCCTTGGTGAACCTGTCCCTTTTCTTGTTATAGGTCCTTCTATGACCTCACAATCGAAGTGATGCTTTAAAAGCACCAACCCATCCAAGAGCGATAAAATAATTTCGATCGGGACGGAAGTGAGGATATTGTGAGAATGCGATAAGTCTATATAACATATGTCGGGGATACCTTTTAGATATTCTTATTTCTTTCTTAACACTGAACAATATTTTCAATTTAAATAACTTATATATGGATGGATTAGATTTTACTAAATGGGAATATGTCAGGGGAAACTATATAACCTTTCTCTAATTAATTATTAAAGAAAGGTTATGTATCTCTTCCCACTGTTTACATGATGGGGGTAGACTCAGGATATTTCATCATATTGGAAGTGTCGTTATATCAACGTTTATTTTGTAAGGGAAACATATGATTGGGTTTTGTTATATCGAAATTGTAAATGAAATGGAGGATATCTTATGAAAATCTACTTAGATCCAGGTCATGGTGGTTCCGACCCGGGAGCTATGGGTAATGGTTTGAATGAAAAAGGGATTGTACTGGATATTGCCCTTCATATACGTACGCTCTTAATCAATACCTATGAAAATATTGAAGTGAGGATGAGTCGTACGGGTGATATTACGAAAAGTTTAGCCCAACGTACAAGTGAAGCAAATTCCTGGGGAGCTGACTATTATTTGTCCATCCATTGCAACTCCTCTAACAGTTCTGCACAGGGATATGAGGATTATATTCACAATAGTTTACCCGACTCTTCAACAACAGCTAAGTACCAAGATGTGATTCATGGAGAAATAGTAAAGGTTAATCAACTCCATAATCGCGGTCGGAAAAAAGCAAACTTCCATGTTTTGCGTGAAACGAATATGCCAGCTTTACTTACAGAAAATGGGTTTATTGATAATAAACAGGATGCTGCCTTAATGAAAGACTCTGTATGGCGTCGGAAAGTAGCACAAGGTCATGTCGATGGTTTAGCAAGGGCCTTTAACCTAGAGACAAAACTCAATAAACCTGTAATAATTTACAAAGTTATAGCCGGAGCTTTCAAATCAAAGGAAAACGCAGAGGATCGTAAAGATATGCTACGTTCAAAAGGTATTGAATCTCTTATAATGACTATGAATATTTCTGGCGTAACATGGTATCGAATTCAAGTTGGTTCCTTTTCAAAACGGGAGAATGCAGAGGATCGTGTGGAGGAGATTAAGAGGGCCGGGATTAACGATACCTACATTGTTACTGGGGAAGGAGATCCTAATCAAAAGGAATTATCGGAGTACCCTATATTAGGTGGAACGTACTTGTCCCCATTGTTAATGGAACAATATGTAAAAACCATTAATTCAGATGCGATAGCATTGGGAATGTATTATTTAAACTTCGGTGAATATTATGGGATTAGAGGGGATATTGCCTTTGCCCAAGCCATCCATGAAACAGACTTCTTTCGATTTACAGGAGTCGTACAACCTGAACAACATAACTTTTGTGGATTAGGAACAACAGGTCCTGATAATCCAGGAGCAAGTTTTGATACACCAAGAGATGGGGTAATCGCCCATTTTCAACATTTATTCGCTTATGCATCAGCTAAACCATTACCAGATAAATATCCGTTAATTGACCCTCGTTTTAATTTAGTACAAAGGGAGACTGCCACAACATGGGTTGCATTAAATGGAAAGTGGGCAGTTCCGGGTGATAATTACGGACAATCCATTTTAAATATATACAAGAGGATGGTTAATGATACCATAAAATCACTAGGGGAAATTCTTCAAGAGATTAAGGACTAATCCCAATTTACCCTCTCATTTACCCCCTTTTTCTATACCCTTGGCGTCCGTTAACCTCCCTAAAAGTTACTAGGGAGGTTAACGGACGTACTAATACTACCAACTTGAAGGGGATATAGGAGTATATATAGACTTACTAAAGTTCCTGCACTATAATTCAAAATTCCCCTGAATCCCAGACCCTAATTTCTATTTTTTCTAGTTTTTTTGCCCTTTTTGCTGATTTTTGTATGTTTTTATTATTCCCCCCTATAAATCCCACATAATATATTGTATTGTATGAATTTTCAAAGGGGATTGATTGATAATGTTGAGATTTTCCATGATTCAATTGGTTCGACGAATGGGAAATAAACTTGATAAAAACATGCAACAAAAGCTAATAAAAAGTTATTCCCTCTTTCGTTTTGCTCCATGTTTTTTACACCGCCCCTTAGAATACATGAGAAAAAAGATAAAGATACTACCATTAATTATTGAGTTTAAACAAGATTCCTTCAGGGCCGGTTTGAATGATATAAGGAATACGAAGTGTCATATGCTCAATGAGTTCCCTTCTATTTCTTGTTGTGCCACTAAATTATCATTAGAAAAAATTGAGCAATTGCTCGAAAACTGCTGTCATATTAAAAAGATCTATTATGATCGGAAAGTGACGGCATTACCTGATATAGCTCACCCAGCGATCAACTCCGATCAATTAAAGGAGAATAGCCTAACAGGAAAAGGTGTAACCATTGGCATCGTTGATACAGGTATTCATCCACATCGAGATTTACAAGGACGAATCAAAGGATTTAAGGATTTTGTTCATAAAAGAATTGTTCCGTACGATGATAATGGACATGGTACACATTGTGCAGGGGGGCGGCAGGTAATGGGTCTATATACAATGGAAAATACCAAGGTCCATCACCGGAGGCAAGCTTAATTGGGATTAAAGTTCTAGATAAGATGGGGATTGGTTCACTTTCTACTGTGATATCTGGTATTGAGTGGTGTATTCAAAATCAATCAATGTTAGGTATCGACATCCTCTCTTTATCACTAGACTCTCTTGTAACACAACAGTATGCCGAGGATAATCCAGTCATAAAGGCTGTTGAAAAGGCATGGGATAATGGCATGATTGTTTGCATGGCAGCAGGTAGTACCGATCCATTCCAGGGAATTATTTCTATTCCCGGAATAAGTCCTAAAGTGATCACTGTGAGGGCTATCAGCGATAATAATACTATTGACTATTCTGATGACCCAGTAGCCAATTTTTCAGGCCGTAGTCCAACAATCGATTACCTAAAGAAATTGGATCCTGTAACACTGGGGGAAAATATTACCTCTCCGCGATTTCCAATTTTCCCCTTTGATAGGGCGAAGTCAAACGGACATGTTGATACGGATAACGTTTCCCTGTCATGCACCTCTATGTCCACACCGATATGTGCAGGTTTAGCAGCACAACTACTACAAAACCAACCAAACTTAACCCCTGATCAAGTAAAACAGCAATTGATAATAAATATATGTCAAAATATTGGACAATCATCTAATACCTTAAGAAAGGAGAAATCTAATGGGTAACATAGACTTAAAATCTTCATTGCTAGAATTGAAGCGTAACCAAAGAAAGATAAAAAATGAAAAAGATTATTATGATGAGGAAAAGAATCAATCTATAATCAATAATTATTATCAAGATATTAATTTTGATGAAATGGACAAAAAGGAATTGTTTAAACAACTGAGTGAGTTAGTTACTAACACACATGATAATCATCTTCCTTATAATTCTGAGACTAGAAATTATCTTTACTCATGGGTGGATCTTCATTTGGATGGGAATTTGAAAAGTATATATTCCGGAGAAGAAAAGAATCCAGAACAAGTCATGAAAGAAGATTATAAATTAGATTTGAAAAGAAAAGAGCTTTATCATAGTTTATTAAAAAATGACTCAGAAAACGATAGTCGTGTACAAGAGATAATAACGTCTATTGGAAGTGAAAATAATTATAATTGCGAACATGTAGTGCCTCAATCATGGTTTGATAAGGATAATCCGATGAGAGGAGATTTACACCATCTTTTTACTTGTGAAGTAAAATGCAATTCATCAAGATCGAATTTCCCTTTCCATGATTTTTCTGATTATTACCCTGATATGGAGATAAAAGCGATTAGAACAAGTTGTGGGAAGTACGAAGAGGGGAAATTTGAACCCGAAAGCGGTAAAGGTGAAGTTGCTAGAGCTACATTATACTTTTTAATGAGATACCCAGGTGAAATCAATCAATACAGCAGTAAAGATATTGAAATTTTGCTAAAATGGCATAATGATTACAAAGTATCTATTTATGAAAAACATCGGAATATGGCTATCTTTGATAAGCAAAAAAATCGGAATCCCTTAATTGATTTTCCACAATACGCGGATAGAATTGATTTTACAATAGGTTTATCAGAGTAAATGAGTAGACTTGAACATGAAAGTGCAATTATTAGGAAAAACGAAAAAACGAATTAGAATGAAGTCAAAAATGTAAGGGCTGCCTCTGGGCTACCCGATGGCCCCGATTATTATGGATATGAAAGAGATTTAGGTTATGTAATCGGAGATAATGAACTTAACACATCAAAAATACTGTAACTGTATTTACTATAATAAAGGATGGTGAAGTTCAAGCAGATAATGCCATAGGGGGACACAGCAATATTAACCCTTTTCTCGAAATTAGGGATGGGGTGTCTAGTTCATTTACTCAAGCTGTAGGTAATCAGCCTTTCGAAGTCGCGTAGCAATCGCATTTGGCTTTATAGATATGGATTTCCTAAGTCGCTCATTGAATTTGTATTCTTATATTGACAAGAGCTCCGGTGCTGCTGGAGGTTGGGCAGAGTTTGAAGAGACTTTTTAAGAATTAATAAGTAAACTAACTGTATTTATCGAGGTCAACTATTTATAGTTAACCTCGGTTTTTTAGGAGTTGTTATATATGTTTTTATCGTTCCCTACGATTACTGGGATCTACACAGTTATTTTCATAGTAGTTTATGAGGTAATTTGAAGTTGGAAATTCAAGAGGATCTTCCTCATTATTATCATGTTCTTATGGTTATTTATTACCTTATCTATTATACTTTTTTTAAACTTTTGGAGTTAGTATAGTTTCATGGACACCATTTAATTAAGTCCTTGCAATTATTTTTGAGAGGATGTGTCCGAAATGGAACGTAAACGTGCAGGCAAAAAATACAATGATGACTTTAAGAAAACCATTGTGGATTTATATCATGTGGGAAACTCGGTTAAAGAATTAAGCAGCGAATATGGCGTATCAGAAGTAACAATCTATAAATGGGTGAAGGCATTTACGCCTATCAGTTCAGAAGAAGGCTCTCTAACACCGAAAGAATTAGCTGAGATTCAGAAGGAAAACCTTCGGTTAAAACAAGAATTAGATATTCTAAAAAAGGCTATGGCCATATTCGCGAAAAAGTAACAGAAGCAGAGTTCAACCATTTTATCGAGACATATAAAGAGAGATACACAGTTCAGAAAATATGTGAAGTGTTAACGATTCCAAGAAGTAGCTACTACAACTCGTTCAAAAAGACGGTGTCAAATCGTGAACAGGAAAATCAGGAGCTGACGAAAGAAATCCAACGAAGTCATTTGAAGAGTAGAGCGCGTTATGGTGCTCCGAAAATTCATAAGATCTTAGTAAATAAAGGGTGTTATCTAAGTCTAAAGCGTGTTCAGCGCTTAATGAAAAAGGCAGGAATTCGTTCGATTACGAAGAAAAAATATCGTCCCTATCCGTCAAAAAAAAGGTTGTACAATTGAATAATCTGTTAAAACGAGATTTCTCTACACAGACGATTAATGAGAAATGGGTGGCAGATATTACGTATATCCCTACGCTAAGAGATGGTTGGTGCTATTTGGCGTCTGTATTGGATTTACATTCTAAAAAAATCGTTGGCTATTCTTTTTCTCGTTCAATGACATCCGAACTGGTCATTGAAGCACTCCAAAACGCCTACACTGCTCAAAAGCCCCGACAGGGCTTAATTCTTCATACGGATCTTGGCTCACAATACACCAGTAGTGAGTTTACTCAGCACGTCCGCAAATACGAGATTAAGTAGTCTTTCAGTCAGAAAGGATGCCCTTATGATAATGCCTGTATAAAGTCGTTTCATGCCATATTAAAGAAAGAAGAAGTTTATCATACGCAATACACAGACTATTCAGTTGCAAAATTAGCCATGTTCCAGTTTATAGAAGGATGGTATAACCGAAACAGAATCCATAGTAGTCTCGGCTATCAAACTCCTCAAGCGATTGAGGATCAAATGAGAAAAACAGCTTAAGACTTAACTTTTTTGTGTCCAAATTATTGACTCAAATCCACTTTTAACCACTTTAATATCTTTCTCTCTAAATTGTATGTTTCTTTACACCTTACAAAACATTCGTTTTCGAGACTGCTTTATATGGAAGATTAAATAACTGTTAATTTAAACTTTATTTTGTGCAAAAAGACCTAGGAACCATTATCGTAATGGTTCCTAGGCTTAAAAACAAGAATATCTCAAAAACTTCAGATAATATTGCTACTTTTATTTCTTTCATATAGTCACTCTTTATTCAGTTTGTGAATTTTATTCATATATCGATAGATCGTGGTTCGGGAAACATTCCACATCGCTGCAATATCCTTTATAGGTGTTCCATTTGAAACTAACATTTGTAACATATCTAGGTCTTTTTGAGTAAACCTTTCAGGTCTCCCTCCTAAACGTCCCCGAGCTCTTGCGGCTTCTCTTCCCGCTGCGGAACGTTCAAGAATCAGATTGCGCTCAAATTCGGCAAAGGCTGCAAATAAATGAAACATGAATTGACCAGTAGAATTTTTTTTATCCATCGTAATGTTCTCTTGCAGACTAAAGAAACTAATTCCTCTTTCATTTAAATCATTAACAATTTGAATGAGTTCTTGCATATTACGTCCTAACCGGTCAAGCCTCCAAACGACCAATGTATCGCCTGATCGAACAAATTCTAAAGCAGCTTGTAAACCCTCTCGCTTTTTTTTCACTCCACTGATTTTATCTACAAATACCTTTTCGCAACCCATGTTCTTTAAACTATATTCTTGTAAATCTAAATTTTGCAAACCAGTTGAAACTCTTGCATATCCAACTATCATTTTCCCACCTCACCCTTATTGTACCATAATTTAAAATAGAGATGGATACTGAACATAGATTTTGTGATGGGTTATTGGACACGAAAACTATAAATATCTTAATCTTTTCTCGTAAAGAGGGCAGTGTTCAGAAAGTGATGATTTTCTGGACGCGCTTTCAAAATGAATATACTTTTTTGGGTTTCGGTGCAAAAACTACTCCCTATAAACATAGAGAACCACTTTCCTTTAATTTGCTAGCTTATGAAGCTATTCCAAACAGTTGATGAATGA
>NZ_FXAJ01000019.1 GCF_900177535.1 Priestia filamentosa | reverse complement strand
TGTCCATTTTGGATCACTGTTTTCGATTTACCTGTCAAAAACTTTTCGAATGCATTAGATTTTACTTGTATATATTCTAAAACAACAATAGCAAGGGTAAAGACAGCTGCTCCTCCAATGGCTTTCACCATACTTTTTTCTACAATGGGTTGAACAATAATTGTACCTAGAGAAATCATGACGACAGTTTGAGGTAGTGTCATCTGGGAAATCGATTTTCTTCCAGCGATTCGTAATAAAAAAATACCAGCCAAAATAAGAATGGCGGATTGCCATATAAAATTCATCGTATCATCCTTTTTTAAAAACTTTACTTTTAGAATGTATACGTAAGGATAATTTATACATATGGGTGAGGTTCTTTTAGTTTAATTCGCGTCCGTAAAAGTATATATAAATAAAAAGAAAAAGTGCAAACTCGTTGTTACTGAACGGGCTTACACTTTTTTACTTTCTGGAATCAACATTATGGGAACTAGTTTGTATTTCATATACATAAAAAAGAAACAGTCTTTTCAGATCTGTTCCTTGAGGAATTCCAATCCCTTTTATCCTTTACCCCGAATATTTAAAATGAAACATAGTACATAGCATTTTTAAAAATATACTTCGCTTCTTATAAATCACATTATGTGAACTAAATATGTATAGAGTATACAGTTATAAAAAGAAAAAAGACTACCTCTTGAAAGAAAGACGAGAAAATCGAGAGGTAGTCTTTTTTACATCAACACGCTTATATAGAATAGGGGGTGCTTGAGGCCTAACGGTATCTTTTATATTTTACTTAACATATGGAATTTTATGCACTTCCTGTAAGATCTATCATGTGAACTAACTTTGTATAAGGTATTCATTTTAATTTTGTGTGATACTGAAAGATATAATTTAAAGAAAAACTGTAAAAAGGATACTTGAAAATTACCTATACAATTCTTTTTTTTACTTACTAACTAAATCCCGTTTTTTATAACCGATGAAGCCGACAATCATCATTAAAAGAGCTATCAATTTAATGATGATAATTGTACCCCATTTCCACTCTTCAATTGGAATTTTTGGAATATAACTAAATACATCTAGGTTAGTTGCGAATTCCGGAATATCCATCATTTGCCCAAAATAACTGATAAAGAAAGCAAATACTAGATAGGCCCAAATGATCACCGTAAAGCGTGGCAACCAACCGATTAGGATCGCTAAAATACCAATAAAGAAGAAAATCGCGGGTATCCACACAATTCCAGCCCTAGTGATTTCCCATAAACTTAACGGTGTGTTCATGACACTTCGTTGGGCTAAATAGAGCCCGAATATCGCAGAAAATTGTCCAATCACTCCTAGTATGGAAGCCATAATTACATGGTACCAATAGAATTTTGTGCGACTTAATTTAGTAGCATAAAGTTGATCCCAGCGCCCCTTCTTTTCTTCGTTTACGAGCTTCATGAGACTTCCTACAATAAAAATCGTAGATAGTAGAGATAAAACCACGAAGAGAACGCTCATAAATTGCTCTTGTATAGTGTAACCTGAATTATGAAGGAACATTTGCTTCATGATTTCATTTTCACTTACAAAGTCATCCATATCTCCAAAAATTGACCCATACATAGCTCCACATATAAAGAGGGCGAAGAGCCAGCCAATAATAAATATTTTTTGCAGTCGTAATACTAGACCGGGAAGACTCAACAGACGTTCTTTTGCATATGCATGCCCAGAACGTTCTGGTAAATATCCAGCTCCCAGATCTCGAGCCTGTTCTAAAATATATGCTAGTGCTATAAAAACGATACTGGCAACGAAAGCAATAACGATTGGAAGCCAGCTATCATTAACATAAACATTTACTAGATAGCTCCATCCTAGAGGGTTGAACCAAGAAGCACCCAATGCGTTCATATCTGTTGCCATTCGAAGAATGTAAAAAAATCCAAGAGTCAAGAAGCTTAGTCCTCTTGCACTTCCAGCTCCAGCTGCTAATTGGACAAATATCAGTGCAATCATTGCCCATAAGAAACCTTGTATACCTAATGAAGTGGAATATAATAAATTACTAGAAAAATTCATTCCAGGTACATTTTGAACTTGTAGCAAACCTGTAGAAAGGGCGATTATAACTAAATGTAAAAGAAACATTTCGATAACGATTGCAGTCGTGTTGGCCAGTCGTCCAACTTGAAAGGAACGGATAAGTTCCGTTATTCCATCATCCTCTTCTTTCCTTGTACGACTGATTACGTGCATAATAGATACAATGCCAAATACGAGTGCCGTAAAGAGGATCATTTCATGTGCGTACATTGCCCCCACAGTATAAGTTTCGGCACTAGCAGATGTTGGTCCAAGCATGGCAATCATTGCTGGATTTTTCAAGGTTTCATACATAGCTATCAATCCAATAGGGTCTTTTCCATACATTTCATATATCGCACTCGCAAAGCCACCTGCGAAAAGACTCAAGGCCACTGCCCAAATGAGAAGCTTTAACCAATCTCTACGTAATATATGAAGGAAAAGTACGCCAGTCATATTAAATCGATTTTTCATTTTTCTCATCTACTTTCCAGTGTAATGACGCATAAACAAGGCTTCAAGAGTCGGTGGCACACTCTCTAGCTTTGTTACATGGTAAGGCATGATTGCTTCTAGAATGACCTCAATTTGATCACTGTCGGCTTGGAATACAGCTTCTTTGCCATTTATCACTAGGTCATGTACACCGCTCACTTGTTTTAATCCAATCGGGACGTCACGAGTCGTAACCTTGTATTGATATCGAGTTAAATGTCTTAATTCATCTAATGTTCCGGTTTCGATTACTTCTCCTTGACGAATAATCGCTACGCGGTCACATAAGCGTTCTACCTCACTTAAGATATGGCTGGAAAGAAGGATGGATTTTCCTTGATTTTTTAAATTCTCCACTTCTTCTTGGAAAACAGCTTCCATCAAAGGATCGAGACCACTAGTCGGTTCATCAAAAATATAAAGTTCGGCATCACTAGCAAGCGCGGCAATAAGGGCAACCTTTTGACGATTTCCTTTTGAATAAGTTCGTGCTTTTTTCTTCGGATCAAGTTGAAATTTGTGAATTAATTCATCGCGTCGTGCCTCGTTCTTTGTACCTTGCAGGCGCATAAATACATTAATAATTTCACCACCTGTTAAATTTGGCCAAAGATTTACATCACCAGGAACGTATGCAAGTCGTTTATGGATTTCAATCGAATCTTTCCAGACATCCTTTCCGAAGATCTTGGCTGTTCCTCCACTAGATTTGATAATGCCGAGTAGGATTCGGATGGTCGTCGATTTTCCGGCCCCATTCGGTCCGATAAACCCTAATACTTCACCTCTTTTTAAATCCATCGTTACATTTTTTAAGGCTTGGGTAGATTTATACTTTTTTTGCAACCCTTTAATTTCTGATATAACCATTCGTCTCATCTCCTATTCTATGAGAATTAATTTTTTACTGAAATCAACTTTATAGTTCATAATATACGCCTGTTACTATGTATATTCAAACTATTTTTAATTAAAAAGTTTGAATTAGTTCAAAAAAAGAAATACTATATATATGTAGAAAGTAATTGAAAAAGGAAAAAAATGTGGTGAGAAGATGACGAAGAAAAATGGTTTTGATATAAGACGAGAAAAGAAAATGAAAGATATTGAAGAAGCTACGCTTGAATTGCTGAATAAAAAGGACATCACAAATATAACCATGGACGAGATTGCAAAAAGGGCTGCTGTGAGTAAAGTAACTTTATTTAATTATTACAATACAAAAGATAATTTAATGAATACAACGATTCATAATTCATTTGCTTCCATCCTTGAAGAATATGAACGTTTGATTGAAAGTAATTTATCATTTGAACAAACGTATATGGAACTCACGCAATATAAAATGAAAAAAATCCAAAGTACGACATCAATCTTTTTTCATAATGTAATGCAGCAATTTGCAAACGACCCGACTTTTTTTGATAAGGATGCACAAGAAAAAAGTGATCGATTAGTTTTAAGAATGTTTCAAAAAGGGCGTAAGGAAGGAAAAATTAATCCCGCATATTCTGATGAGGTATTACTGATGTTAATGCATATTTTCACGGAGGGATTGAAGAGTCAAGCGATTGATAGCGATAATTTGATAAAATATGGTCCTGAAATTACTCAAATGTTTTTGAATGGCTTGCGTTAAAGTAAACTCGACAATTGAATAAATTATTTGATTTATGTGTAAAAAAATCAGTCCATAAAAGTATACTTAAATGACAAGAAAAAGCTCAAACTTATTGGCATTCAATGAGTTTGAGCTTTTATTACTTCCTGTAATACATTTTATGTTAACTAAGTTTTATTAAACGAACATACGATTTGTTAAAATAATTGTCTCTAAGAATTATACAGTACTATTAATTCCAGTTAATTTTGTTTCCATATCCTCGTTTGAGGATAAAACGATGTTCGTAGAAGGGGTACCATACATCATGGCCTGATCAATAAACTCCTCTAAGGTATGAACGGATTCTGTACATACTCTCGCTATGTAACTGATTTGCCCAGCAACACGGTAATATTCTATTACATCAGGGTGTTGACTACAAAATTCCACCAAATCCTTACACTTCGTTGTTTCAAACAAAACAAACGCCGTTATATTTTTATTTAGTTTTTCTGCATCAATAATTGCTTTATATCCCTTGATAATCCCTTTCTCTTCTAGTTTTCTTACTCGTTCAATGGTAGAAGGAGGCGACAAATAAACCTTTTGGGCCAATTCTTTCATTGATATCTTGGCATTCAATTGCAATTCGTGAAGTATTGTTTTATCTATTAAGTCCATTTCATTATCATCCTTTTTTTATTAAGTATTATCAAACAATTTTCTAACTTAGTAAAGTTACTATAAGAGATAACCTAATTATCTATATGTAAGACATGAAAGTTATTTAATAAAATAAATGAAAGGGAGATGATGAAATGAAAAAGGTATTGTTGCTTTTAGCAAATGGGTTTGAAGCTGTAGAAGCCAGTGTTTTCACAGATGTATTCGGTTGGAATAAATTTGAAGGAGATGGTACAACAGATTTAGTCACGGTTGGTTTACACTCAACACTTACATGCACCTGGAATTTTACTGTAACCCCAGAAATGTTAGTTTCAGATATCAATGTAAAGGAATTTGATGCTCTTGCCATACCGGGTGGTTTTGAAGAAGCTCATTTTTACGAAGATGCTTTTGATGAAAGGTTTTTGCAAGTGATCCGTGAATTTGACAAAATGGGAAAACCTATAGCGAGTATTTGTGTTGCTGCCCTTTCACTTGGGAAAAGTGGGATTTTAAAAGGTAGGAAAGCTACTACATACAGTCACCCTAGTAGTGTTAGAAAAAAACAATTAAAAGAGATGGGTGTCTTAGTTCAAGATGAGTATATCGTTGTAGATAAAAATATTATTACTTCTTCAAATCCTAGTACTGGTTTTGATGTTGCCTTCTTATTATTAGAAACATTAACTTCTATAAAAAACGTTAATCAAGTTAAAGAATTGATGGGATTTCATTAATTAGACAGGATATCTATTTTTAATCTAGATTTATAGAAAAAGAATATAGGCAGAGTTCAAAATTCATCCATAAAATTATACTTATGGGAAAAGTGAAAAGCGTAAAACCCTTGTCAATCAAAGGTTTTACGCCTGTTTTACTTCTGATAATATAGGTTATGTTAACTAAAATTTATTTGATATTTATTATTCACTAACTAGCTTTTCTTCCTCGATGTCTGGCAGCAAAGGACGATGGGATATAGAAGATGAAAATATAATAGATGTTGTTACTTGACCATAAGGAATAAGTTTATCTACTAAATCCTCTAATTGATGCATAGACGCCACTGCCGTTTTCATAAAATAACTATTTGTTCCTGTAACCCGATGACACTCTAAAATATCTTTCTCATTTCGTATTTTATCTTCAAAATCCCGACATTTACATTTTAAACTTCCAATCTGAATAATGGCCTGTACATCTTTTCCGATGGCTTCTGGAGATATACGAGTAGTAAATCCCTCGATTACTCCACTTTCTTGAAGTCGTCTTAAGCGTTCTTTTATGCTAGGACGACTAAGGTGAAGTTCTTTAGACAATTGGATAATGGTCATTCTACTGTCTTCCTGAAGAAGTTTAAGGATTTTGTAATCAATATAGTCCACTCTTTTCACCCTTTTTCACTTTTGTTTATGATTCAGATGATTTTTATCCAAAAATAAAATGTTAAATCCGTTATTTGTACATTTCTGCATATAAATATACCTTATTGTTTTTTATAATGCTAGTAAACCTATAGATTAAGGAGGAAGTGTATTGGATAAGTCATCAAAACAAAGTATTTCAGCTCCTCACGGAGTAGCACTATATGTGGGTGCTGTATTAGGTTCAGGAATCTTAATATTACCGGGCATAACAGCAGGAATATCTGGAAGCCATTCACTGATAGCATGGATAGGGATGGTGTTATTAAGTATTCCACTTGCCTGCACGTTTGCCTGTCTCTCCATTGAGTATCCCAGTTCAGGGGGAATCGCTACATTTGCTAATAAAGCATTTGGGTATTATACAGGAGCTTTATCTGGATGGTTATTCTTCATAGCTGGAAGCTTTGGGCAAATAATCGTGTCACTAACAGGAGGAATGTACATAGCCTTTGCGTTCGATTTACCAGATTTCTTTGCATACATAATCGCTGTTTTATTACTCATAATCGCTACCGTTGGGAATTATTTTGGGTTAAAGACGAGTGGTAAAGTTCAACTTGTTATCGCTGCTCTCACATTTCTCATCTTACTTTCCACTATTTTGTTATCTCTGCCACACATTCAATACCATCAGTTATCTTTACGTATTAATCAAGACAATATCATGTCAGTGGGACAGTCTGCTATGTTAATATTTTGGTCTTTTTTTGGATGGGAAGCGATATCAAGCTTAGCTCCAGAATTTAAGCAACCTAGAAAGAGAAACATTATGTTCTCAACATGGGGAGCTATATGTATAGTGGGTATTTTGTATATCGGAATTGCCTTAGCTGTAGTGGGAACGCAATCCTATACACTAGGAGGGACATCCACTGAACAAGCACTAAATAATGCCTCCTTAGCCGAAGTAGTGAGGAAAGTTGTCGGTTTGAATGGTGCATGGATAACTGGAATAGTGGCTCTTACTATATGTTTAGGTACAACGAATGCATTTATTGCTGGTATTAGCCGTCTAGGCTATTCCTTAGCTCATGATAAATTAGCACCAAAATGGCTAGATAAATATGATAGTAAAAATGCTGTACCTCATAGATCTGTACTTCTAGTTGGTCTATTCTCCGTAGCCGGTGTAGTGATTAGTTTCATTTTAAATATTAGGTTAGATCAATTAGTATTAGTGCCCAATTCATTAGCTATTGCGACATATGTGATTGGTACAGCTGCAGGGGTAAAATTGATTAAGCATAAACTAGGAAAGGCATTAGCTTTCTTATCGTGCATCTTATGCTTAGCTGCTTACCCCTTTATAGGAACTTCTGTTGTTATACCTATCAGTGTAGTGATTATTTGTCTTTCCTATATAACATGGAGAAAGAGGAAAGAAAAAAATCGTAATGCATCATCCAATTATAGAGGTGAAACACATGACTAGTGGTCTTTTTAGTTACTTTCTTTTAGGCATTTCCCTATCTGCACCAGTAGGTCCTATTAATGTAGCTCAAATCAATAAGGGAATAAAAAATGGATTTTGGAATGCATGGCTTGTAGGAATTGGTGCCATGATTGCTGACGTATGTATGATGCTACTCATTTATTTTGGAATAACACGTATTTTTGAGTACGGAGGTGTCAAACTCACTATGTGGCTTTTGGGGTTTATTACGTTAAGCTATCTAGGATACGATAGTATTAGAAATGTTTCAATGAATATTTCTGAAGATATAAATGCTCAAAAGAAAGAGTCCTTAGGAAAATCATTTTTATCAGGTTTCTTAATTGCTGTATCGAACCCCTTAAATATCGTTTTTTGGATTGGGATTTATGGATCTATGTTAACAAGCGTTATAAATAAATTAGGAAAACAAGAAGCTCTATTGTATAGTACGGCCATATTCGTAGGAATTACATGTTGGGATTTATTCATGGCTACGATTGTTCACTTCGGACGTAAACGATTAAACCTAAATGTGTTAAAGTGGGTTTCCATTATAGCTGGTGTAGTCTTAATAGGTTTTGGTCTTACATTTGGATACCAAGCTATCAAGAGTATGCTTTCACTTCTAAGCTAAATCTTTAATAGTAGAAATACACTTGCATCTGGTAACGGGCCCATAAAGGTATATATAAAGGAAAATAAAAAGCGCAAACCCGTTGTTACTGAACAGGTTTGTGCTTTTTTTACTTCCGGGAACATGTTTTATGTTAACTAACCAATTATGTATAGTATATCCCTCATCCCTGCAGTTCCTTTATAGGGTAATTTCCGAAGAATTGTTTGATGGATTGCTTTGATTCAACCATACTATCAATCTTTTTTCTATTCCTTTCGATAAAATTCTGGGCTTTTTTCTTCTTTAATAACTCATCCCCACTTGGTAATGAATCAATATTTTTGGATATAAAAGTACTCATTTCTTTTCTTGATATGGAAAAAGACTGATTGTCTACTTCAAAACTGTACCTTTGAGCATTGGGTACTAATACTGTTAAATAGATAGCGTTATAAAGAAAATTCTTCTCTAGAGTTTTTTTACCATCAAACCAGTACTGTAAAATATCATTTTCTGACACAGAGCCATCGTTATAACCATATGTTACTCTGAGTGACTTATTATCTAAATCTAATTCCTTCAACGTTTCTCCTCCAGGTAAGGATTGAATAATAGCCATTACCTTAGAATTATCGCCTACATAAGTTCCACTATATTCTTTTAGGTGTTTCTCTTCAACATTAGAAATACTTGTAACAGATTCTTTTTGCGAACAACCTGTTAACCCTACAAAAGTGAATAAAACTAAAAATGATAATACTTGAAAATATTTCATATTATCCTCCATTTGGTTACTTAATTACCCTTATATGGATATTAGATGTGTTATAAGTGTATCGTAAATAGAACGGCATTTAAAGAAATGGAAAGGTTTCTATAATTTAGTTTACATTAACTAGCTTTATACAGCAGATTTATGTACTTCTATATCGAAAAGATTATTTTTAATTGTTTTTTAATTCCTATTATGTAAAATTGTATGTATAACTATTATTTGGTAAAAGGAAAGGGTTGTCTAAGATTATTATTAAAAAACATTTATTAATATGTACATCTATTTTGGGGTTATCTACATCTATGTTTATGAGTCACCATGTTATTTCGCCATTATCATCTGAAGAATCAAATAAGAATGTTGAAGTTCACCTAACAGCAGAAGAACAAAACCAAGCTGAAGCAAGGACTTATAACACTATGGGTAACGTTCCACTAGAGAATAGAGATATTGAAATTCATATTACGGCAGAGGAACAAAACCAGGTCGAACAAGAAAAGATGCTTAATACAGGAAACTTTTAATGAAAAAACTCAATTTTCATAGTAGTAATTAAAATACAATACAAAAAAACCCGACGTAAAAGTAGTATATATAAACGAAAAGGAAAAGCGCAGACTCGTTGTTACTGAACAAGTCTACGCTTTTTTACTTTCCTCACCATGTTTTATGTTAGCTAAAATCGAAACCAGAATGATATAGAAACGTATAAGAAAGTTATAGAGGGAAGGTAATAGGAGGAGCTATTTATGTACAGTATAGAACCTACTTTCGGACTGAGGTTTATATCGTTATTAGCTATTATTTTGTTATTTTGGATTTCGTTTAATACCATCATGAGGAAATGGCTAAAAGTGAAGAAAAAGAAACTCTTTTCATATAATCATGTTAATGAAAAACATAAAAAAATGGATTGGACTATTAGAATTATTACGATAGCTAGTATATTGATAGGGTTTATTATAAACATAAGTAGAGACTCGACCGATTGGTTTTGGTTTTTACAATCGTGGGTGATCTTATTTATTTTTATTGTGGTTTCCGAAACAGTTAGAGCCATTATGGAGAGAAAGTATGCAAAAAACCCTAATGCTTATAAGTTAACTATTAGTGAACTACTATTTGTTATTATATTATTTTTTATCTTATTCAAAACTGATTTTTTTGGCTTATTATAAATAACGAAAAACAATACTTATTGAATTAAAGTATCCTTTAGAGTAATGGTGCAACATATAAAGAAGTAGTAAGGGGAAGGGCGGAAAGGTGAAGATACTTGGCGGCCTTCCTTCTAAGAAAAGCTACAAGGTATAGGGGTCATAGATATTACATTAGAGAAGGTGCATTTTTGAAAAAAGCTATTTTAAAATTCTTCATATATTTTTCAATCTTTTTTATCAGTAATTTAATCAGCGATATCCTGTTTAAACCTCATATTTATTTTCTAACAGCCTTTTCAACAGCCTTTGGCATTTCGTTAGGTATAGCTACCATCGAACTCTATATAAATAAAAAATCTAAGGAAGTATAAGAATCCTTAGATTTTTTATTTCCGATAAGATCTATTATGTTAATTACAATTAGATACTACATATAATATAACTATTTACAATATATATATAATTATGTTAAAGTATACAAAATTAAACGCGATGAAGAGAAGAGTAAATAAACTAAATTCTACACAGAGAACCCTGATAGCTGAAAAAGGGTTAGAATTTTTTTATTGAAGCAAGCCTCTGAGCAGCACATTGGAACCTATTATAGAGGGGATAGTGTGACGGGTGCTCCCGTTACAGAGCTAGGGTATAGATAATTGAATTGTACCTGACAAGATTAATATGGCGACATATTAATAAACTGGGGTGGCACCGCGATTTAAAATCTCGCCTCCAAGACTTACATGTCTTGGGGGTGGGATTTTTTTATTTGGTTTTGGAATGATGTTGCAAAATCTGATGATGTTTTAGGAGGGATTTAAATTGAGACTTCAAAAATTATTAGAAACTTGGCGCTATCCGTCTATCTTATTGTTTAGTATTGGTATCTCGAGTGTGGGAAGTTGGATTTACTTTATAGCTTTAAATCTTATTGTTCTTAACCTGACCGAATCAGCCCTTGCTGTATCTGGTTTGTATATCATAAGGGCTTTATCTACCTTTTTTACGAATATTTGGTCTGGTAGTCTTATCGATCGTTTAAACAAGAAGTATCTCATGATTACATTAGATATTGCTCAAAGCATATTCATTGTATTGCTTCCTTTCTTCTCCTCTTTGGGATTGATTTATGGAATGGTCTTTATCATTACCATAGCTAGTTCGATGTACCACTCCACCTCGATCACGTATATCACAAAATTGATACCTATGAGACAAAGGAAACGCTTTAATTCACTTCGTAGTTTACTTGATTCTGGAGCTTTCGTGACTGGTCCAGCTATAGCAGGAATGATGTTTACATTAGGTTCGCCTAATATGGCTATCTATATCAATGCAGGAGCTTTATTATTATCTGCCCTCATCACAATGAGAATGCTAAATGTTGAGTCCACTGCAAAAGTAGAAAAAGGTACAGAGACAACGAGGATATCTTTCAAGTTATTAAAAGATGATTGGAAACTCGTGATTAGATTCAGTCGTCAGTATGTATATATCATGGCAGTCTATCTCTTATTCAGCATGATCATTGTAATGATGACGGCTACGGATTCGTTAGAAGCAGCTTTTGCTACTAAGGTGCTGTCTTTAACTGAAGGTGAGTATGGAGTTTTAGTAAGTATCGCTGGAGCAGGTGTGTTAGTTGGTTCTTTACTGAATACCATAATAGTCGAAAAGATACCGACATCTTGGATGATTGGAATGGGATCTATTATCACAGCAGGAGGGTATGTTCTTTTATCAGCTTCTCATACGTTTCTTATAGCAGCTATAGGTTTTTTTGTTTTATCCTTTGCTACGGCCTTTGCAAATACGGGGTTTTATACCTTCTACCAAAATAATATACCTATTGATATTATGGGGAGAATTGTGAGCCTGTATGGGTTTATAGAGGCTTTCCTTATCATTATCTTTACCATCACCTTTGGTATTTCTGCTGAGTTAATTTCAATACGATTCGTTGTGGTTTTAGGGGCATTTATTATGTTATTAGTGGCCATTTCACTATTTATCTGCAATGTTCAACCATCTAAAGCCAAACTCTATACTCATTCACCTGAACTTAAAGATTCAATTTAATAAAATGAGTTTTGTTAGGTTTAAAGTATTAACAGATACAAAACAAAAAGGGTCTTTGCTTAAAGATCCTTTTATTTCTTACAATCCATCTTATGTAAACTAGAAACGAAAGGAAGAATAATTTACTTTATATGGTATTATATATACAAAAAAGGGGATGAAAATATTAATAAAAATGTTAGGGTTGTAATTGGTTTAATCGGTAACATTATATTGTGTTTTTATGGAGTAAGAGGTTTATTAATAAATGAACCCATACCATTTGCTTCCTACCTCTTTACGATAGGTGGACTTATCGGAATTATTGCCCTTATGCTGGAATTAAAAAAGAAAGATGATACTTAACTTGGAATTCTTAAATAAATTATAGATTGCTACGTTTAGAGTTAATGCTCTAAACGTTTTTTTGTTTCATCCATATTTTGGGTATGGTTGATTAAAAAGCAAAACTAATCTAGTTTCTAACTCGTCTAATCATTAATTATTAAAGCGTGTGGCAATATTCATATATAGGACATTCCTTATCTAGGAGGAGTTATACGGATGCAACAATACACAGATTTTTTCATCACATTGGCTCTTATTTTTATCATCGTGATAGCTAACAAATACTTATTTTGGTGGGTTAAGGGCCTAATTATCATTTATTATTTGTTAGTTTCCTATTTTTTTATCACCGTTAAGAATAGGATTGATCAGCAATATAAAGATATTCGCCCTGTTCCTGATGGATATTGGATTAGAAATTCGGAATGGGTTGATAGGATAACAAATTATCTATTCCTGCCCTTAATGGGTATTCTAATTTTTATTTACTTCAAATGGTTTACTAAGGCTCGGACTAAAAGGGCCAAACTATTTATTGTATTGTGTTTTATTCCCTCTGCCATGCTGTTTATCATCTTTAGTTTCCTTTTTTCATTTAGTTATGGATACAGCCCTTAACACTTACAATTAGCTAAAAGGATCTCCAAATTGAAAATCCTTTTTACGTACTATAATCAACATTATGTAGACTAGGTTTGTATTATTTTATATATAAAAAAGAAACAGTCTTTTCAGATCTGTTTCTTGAAGAATTCCAATCCATTTAGTGTTTTACCCACAAAATCTGAAGATGAAACTCGGAATATAATACTTTTTAACAAAATAAATATTTTTCACTTTCTCTAACATATTTTATGTTAACAAAGAATGGATAAGATATTCAGTCTTTGTTATTCAATCAAGGATTTATTTAATAAAAAGCGTTGTATATTAACTTAATGGGCGTCTAATGATAAAACTAATAAAATATGTACCATTAAAAATTGATATCTGTAAAGGTGATGGAAAATGATGATGTCCCCCTGGTTTCTGACACCGAATGATACATTGATAAGATTGTACCGTCAAGTTGTGGAGCAAGAACTCAATGATGAACTTGAGCGAATTATTTATAAGGAAATTAAAAGAAGAAACTTAAGATTAGATAAACCCACTTATCTTAAAAGAATTAAGTAATGATAAATATTATGTCATGTTAAATAAACCAGTGTTCGTTACTTATGTTATTTAAAAAGAGAAATTTAAACGAATCAATGGCGGTGTTTTATAGAAGTTCCTTTTAGAATAGCTATCATTTCTATCCATAAATTAAAATATGACAGAAGCCAGAGGAAAATTCTTTCTCTGGCTTCTGTCATAATATCCAATTTTTAAACAAAGAATATACTCATCTCATAAAAAATATTCTTTGGAGGTTCATCCCCTATGCCTGAATATCAAGCAAAATTAACTTCATCTGAAATAGCTTCGATATGGACTAGCTATATGAATGATAGTATGTCCAAGTGTGTGTTAGGTTATTTCTTAAGACATGTACAAGATGAAGAAATTAAGTCAGTTGTCCAATTTTCTTATAACCTTTCATCTACCCATTTAGAAAAGTTAACAACGATTTTTAAAGAGGAACAAATCCCTATACCTACAGGATTTACTTTTAATGACGATGTTAATTTTAACGCGCCTGCTCTCTATACAGACCCCTTTATGCTAACATATATCAATCATATGGCTAAAATTGGGTTACTAGGATACGGTGGATTTATTTCGATGAGCGCTAGAGAGGATATGAGAGCATATTACAGAGTAGGTTTAAACGAAACATCAGAACTATACGAGCGCAGTTCAACAGTGGCTCTTTCAAAAGGATTATTTGTTAGAGCGCCTTATATCCCTTACCCAACACAAACGGATTATGTAGACACTCAAAAATATCTAGGTGGCACTTCTATTTTTAATAAACAGAGACCTTTAAATGCGGTGGAAATATCCCATTTATTCATGAATATCCAAACCAATATCATGGGCACAAAGTTAGCCATTAGTTTTGCTCAAACCTCACCAAGAGAAAAAATTCAAAAATGGATGTTAAGAGGTCGGGATATTTCAAAAAAGCATGTGGATATCTTTACAAAAATTCTTCTTGAAAATGATATACAACCACCTGTTTCATCAGATGTTGCCATTACCAATTCAACAACACCGCCCTTTTCGGATAAATTAACGATGTTTCATATGGGTTTTATGAATGCCGCAGGATCAGGAAATTATGCCACGGCAGCAGCTGCTAGTCAAAGAAACGACCTTATTTCAAATTATGAAAGATTATCTCTTGAGATTGCTCAATATGCTAAAGATGGGGCTGAACTAATGATTGATCATGCATGGATGGAACAACCCCCTCCAACAATAGATAAAGACCAACTCACTAATAAAAAAGATACGATGAAATAATTCAGTTATAGAAATCTTTAATTGAAAACCTCTGTTCTATACTGGTAATGGATACTATGGAAACTAAAAGTAAGATTGAATAACTTTGTACTCGATTGAAACAATAAGGATGAATGATTATGGAAAAGGATTGGAGGGTTTAACTTTATGACAGCAAAAATTA
>NZ_FXAJ01000018.1 GCF_900177535.1 Priestia filamentosa | reverse complement strand
CATGCCGAACACAGAAGTTAAGCTCTTGAACGCCGATGGTAGTTGGGACTTTGTCCCTGTGAGAGTAGGACGTTGCCAGGCACCATACAAAAAAGGCTGATCTATAATAGATCAGCCTTTTTTGTATAAGACAGTAAGAAATTTTTCAGTAAGAACGGACTCTTTATTTTAGTTACTTCAAGGAATTTTACAATAAATGGATAATCTTTAGAACTATAAGAATGAAGGAGTTCATACCACCATTCTGTTTCATACCGAGAAATCATACTTAAATTATAGAGCAGAAGGTAGTGCACTAATATTTCTGGTAGCATTCGACTTAGTGGCTTAATAAAAGGAAAACAATATACATCTTCTTCTAGAGAATAAGAAAAAGGAGCGCAGTGAAGAAGTGCTTCTTTTTTTAAGAGACGTGGATTGATTTCTCGCTCTGCTAACATATCTATGTCAATTAGTTGGGGTCTTAAGTGCGAATAAAAATATTCATGAAATCTCCTTTCACTCATCTTATAATAATCAAAAGCAAGATCAGAAAACACCCATCGGTCATCATGAATCGACCCAAAAACATGAGAGACTTCTCTTCTGTATAAATGTTTAAAAAGTTGATGAGTTTCAGGAATTTGAATAAGTAATTCTTTCATCGAGTACTTCTCATGTTCTAATACCCCTAAATTAAATAAAGTTTGGTCAATATGGGGGAATAGTCCGCTCTTTTGTATTTTTACCTCATCATCAAGAAATTTGTAATCTTGTTTTTTTCTTTTTCTTGTTGAAACACCATGTGCTAAGATAGAAGTATTAGCAGGATATTGACTGTCTTTCACAAGCAGGCATGCTTTTAACAGTTGACTAATGCCATAAAAAAGCAACATTGGTTGAATAGATAGGGGAGCTTGCTCTGCTAATTTGTAATAATTTTTACTGTGCTCTAGATAATAAATAAAGGGATAACAGTTCTCGAAACTTTTCTTTTCAGCATCTGCTTTATTTAGTTTCTGACTATAGTGATGAGATAGAAAATCTTGAGTAAAAGGAGCGGCATAAAACACGGACAAATCGCTCCATATGACCTGTTGATCGTTCATAAACATTAATACCTCACTTTTTTGAATAATCTAACATATCCCAATCTTGTTGACATAACAAGGGTTGGCTTGTTAATCTACTAATAATATTTTGGCGTTTAAAGGAGGATTTATTTATCATGTGGGAATCAAAATTTGCAAAAGAAGGTCTTACATTTGATGATGTGCTACTTGTTCCAGCAAAATCAGAGGTTTTACCAAAGGATGTAGACTTAAGTGTAACGTTAACAAAAACGTTGAAACTTAATTTGCCATTCATTAGTGCAGGAATGGATACTGTAACTGAAGCTGATATGGCAATGGCAATGGCTAGACAAGGCGGTTTAGGAATCATCCATAAGAACATGTCTATCGAACAACAAGCAGAGCAAGTTGATAAAGTAAAACGCTCTGAACGCGGGGTTATTACAGATCCGTTTTTCTTAACACCAGAACATCAAGTTTTTGATGCTGAACACCTTATGGGGAAATATCGTATTTCAGGTGTTCCAATTGTTAATAACGAGGAAGAACAAAAATTAGTTGGAATCTTAACAAACCGTGATCTTCGTTTTATTCAAGATTACTCAATTAAAATTAAAGACGTTATGACGAAAGAAGATCTTGTTACAGCTCCTGTTGGAACAACATTACAAGAGGCAGAACAGATTTTACAGCAATATAAAATTGAAAAACTCCCTCTTGTAAATGAAGACAATGTTTTAAAAGGTCTCATTACAATCAAGGATATTGAAAAAGTTATTGAGTTTCCAAACTCTGCAAAAGACCCACATGGCCGATTGATTGTTGGAGCTGCTGTTGGAGTAACAGCTGATACAATGATTCGTGTTGAAAAACTTGTACAAGCTGGTGTAGATGTTATCGTTTTAGATACAGCACATGGACATTCAAAAGGCGTACTAGAATCTGTTAAACAAATCCGCGCTGCATATCCAGATCTTAATATTATTGCTGGTAACGTAGCAACTGCAGAAGCAACAAGAGATTTAATTGAAGCAGGAGCAGATGTTATTAAAGTTGGTATTGGACCTGGTTCAATTTGTACAACTCGTGTTGTAGCAGGTGTTGGTGTTCCACAAATTACAGCAGTATATGACTGTGCAACAGAGGCGAGAAAGCATGGTATACCAGTTATTGCTGACGGAGGTATTAAATATTCTGGTGATATCGTTAAAGCTCTTGCTGCTGGTGGTCACGTTGTAATGTTAGGAAGCTTGCTTGCAGGAACTTCTGAAAGCCCTGGAGAAACAGAAATTTATCAAGGTAGACGTTTTAAAGTATACCGCGGTATGGGTTCTGTAAGTGCAATGGAGCAAGGAAGTAAAGATCGCTATTTCCAAGAAGATAATAAAAAATTCGTGCCAGAAGGTATTGAAGGACGTGTTCCTTATAAAGGACCAGTTTCTGAAACAATCTACCAAATGACAGGTGGATTAAAATCAGGCATGGGGTACTGTGGAAGTAAAAACCTAGAAGCTCTTCGTGAACAAGCAAAATTTGTTCGTATGACTGGTGCTGGTTTACACGAAAGTCACCCACATGATGTGCAAATTACAAAAGAATCACCAAATTATTCTTTACGCTAACCGGCAAAAATGCTCTACCATTTCAGGTAGGGCATTTTTTATTTCCTCGGAAAGCATGACCTATAGACCTATTCATTTAAAGTTCCCTATGGTAAAATAACGCTTATGTGAACATGACTTTGGAGGGTAAAAAGTGAAATTAACACAACGTTTATTTGTAGGGATAGTAGCGAGCCTCTTAGTGCTACAGCTGTGGATAGTAGCACCGATTGCTCATGCACAGGAAGTAGATAAACCAAATCTAGAATCAGGTGCAGCTATTTTAGTGGAAGCCCAAACAGGAAAAGTTTTATATGAAAAAGATGCAGATGCAGTACGAGGCATTGCAAGCATGACAAAGATGATGACGGAATATTTATTGCTAGAAAATATCCATGAAGGCAAATTAAGCTGGGATGATACATATGAGCCAAGTGATTATGCTTATAAGATTTCGCAAAATTTAAGTTTATCTAATGTCCCTCTTGCTAAAGGGGAAAAATATACGTTAAGAGAGCTTTTCGAAGCAATGTCTATGTATTCAGCAAACGGTGCATCAATCGCAATTGCAGAGAAGATTGCAGGAAATGAAACCAATTTTGTCAAAATGATGAATGAGAAAGCTCAAGAACTTGGAATGAAAGATGCGAAGTTTGTGAATGCAACAGGTCTTTCAAATAGTGATTTACAAGGGATGCATCCTAAAGGAACAAAAGCAAGTGATGAGAATTTAGTTTCAGCTCGTTCAACTGCTAAACTTGCTTCACATCTTATTACTGACTATCCAGAAGTATTAGAAACTTCTAAACTAAAAGAAAAAACATTTCATAAAGGAAAAAATGGTGAAACACAAATGAAAAGCTGGAACTGGATGCTTCCAGGACTTGTTTATGAATATGAAAAGGCAGAAGTAGATGGTCTGAAAACAGGTAGTACAGATTTTGCAGGCTATTGCTTCACAGGAACCGCAGAGAAAGACGGAGCACGCTATATAACAGTTGTAATGGATGCAAAAGATCATGGACAAGAATCCTATGAAGCGAGGTTCAGCGAAACAGCAAAGCTTTTAGACTATGCTTTTGATAACTTTGAAGTAAAAACCCTTCATCCTGCTGGCTATACTTTGAAAGAAAAGGTAAAAGTTGCAAAAGGAAATGAAAAAGAAGCTAAAGTAACTACAAAAGAGCCGTTAAAAGTAGTTGTTGAAAAAGGAAAAAATGCTAAAAAAGCTGTTGAAAAAGAAGTTGTAGTAAATGAGAAGAAATTAAATAATGATGGAAAACTTATTGCTCCAATCAAAAAGGGAGAAGAAGTTGGATATATTAATGTTAAGTACAAGGATGATCAATTTGGATATTTAATAACTGATGGGGATGATCAGTCAGGAGTTCCTATTGTAATGAAAGAAGATATTGATAAAGCTAATTGGTTTTCACTTATGTTCAGAAGTATCGGAGACTTCTTTGCTGACATGTGGACAAGTGCTGCAAACATGGTTAAAGGCTGGTTTTGATATAAGAAGAATGCTTATGGTTTAAATTACCAGATGCATTCTTCTTTTTTTGATTAAACTATCTACTGAATTTAGATAGGATTTTGTTGAGAAATCATGTAGAATGAAAAATAGGAATTTGAATTGTCTAAATAGTATATATTCAAATTAAACATTATTACATTGGCTAGACTCTTAGTAGGAGGGAATATCAACATGAACAACCGTGGAACAGATCGTGTTAAAAGAGGTATGGCAGAAATGCAAAAAGGCGGCGTTATTATGGATGTTATTAACGCTGAGCAAGCTAAAATTGCAGAGGAAGCTGGAGCAGTAGCTGTTATGGCACTTGAGCGTGTGCCAGCTGATATCCGTGCAGCAGGTGGAGTTGCTCGTATGGCAGATCCAACTATTGTTGAGGAAGTAGTAAATGCTGTTTCTATTCCTGTTATGGCAAAGGCGCGTATCGGACATATTGTAGAGGCTCGCGTTCTTGAAGCAATGGGAGTTGACTATATTGATGAAAGTGAAGTATTAACTCCTGCAGATGAAGAGTTTCATTTGTATAAGAGTGACTTCACTGTACCATTTGTTTGTGGATGTCGTGATTTAGGTGAAGCAGCACGTCGTATTGGAGAGGGAGCTTCTATGCTTCGTACAAAAGGGGAGCCAGGTACAGGTAATATTGTAGAGGCTGTTCGTCATATTCGTAAGGTGAATGCTCAAGTTCGTAAGGTAGTAGGTATGAATGAAGATGAGCTAATGACAGAAGCTAAAAATCTTGGAGCTCCATTTGAACTTCTCCTTCAAATTAAGGAAGAGGGACGTCTTCCTGTTGTAAACTTCGCAGCAGGTGGTGTAGCTACACCAGCAGATGCAGCTCTTATGATGCAGCTTGGAGCAGATGGGGTATTTGTAGGTTCAGGAATCTTCAAATCCGACAATCCAGCTAAGTTTGCTCGTGCTATCGTGGAAGCAACAACACATTATCAAGATTATGAATTGATTGCAAGCCTCTCAAAAGGACTTGGTAATGCAATGAAAGGGATCGAAATCTCAACACTATTACCAGAAAATCGTATGCAAGAGCGTGGCTGGTAAGAAAGGTCTGGTTTTATGACAACAATCGGTATACTTGCTTTGCAAGGTGCAGTAAGAGAACATGCAAAGGCTTTTGAACGTGCTGGAGCAGAAGTTGTTTTAGTAAAAAAAGTCGAACAGCTAGAAAGTATCGATGGTCTTGTACTTCCAGGTGGAGAAAGTACAACAATGAGACGCCTTATTGATAAGTATGGGTTCATGGAGCCGCTAAAAGCATTTGCTGCTCAAAAAAAACCTATGTTTGGCACATGTGCTGGCTTGATCTTATTAGCTAGTGATCTTGTTGGTTATAGTGAACCACACCTAGGAGTGATGGATATTAAAGTGGAACGCAATTCTTTTGGACGTCAAAGGGAGAGCTTTGAAGCTGCATTATCTATTAAAGGTGTTGGAGAAGACTTTATTGGAGTCTTTATCCGTGCTCCACATATTGTGGAAGTTGGACAAGATGTTGAAGTGTTAGCAATGCATGGAGACCGAATTGTAGCAGCTCAGCAAGGTTCATTCCTAGGCTGTTCTTTCCATCCAGAGTTAACAGATGATTATCGCCTTGCACAGCATTTTGTACAAATGGTGGAAGCATCTTCAAAAGAGACAGTATAAAAGCATTGCAACAAGTTAAAACTTATAGTACATTATGATGTATAAGTTGAATATAGCTAGCACGTTGAAGGGAAATAGTAATAAGACTCTTATCTTTAAGAGAGCTAGTGGTTGGTGCAAACTAGTAGATAAAGCTTATGAATCCATCCTGGAGTGAATTGTTGAACAATGCAGTAGGCAATTGCGGTGTTAAACCGTTATTTTATAAAGTGGTAAGAGACATCAGTCTCTTTCAACTAGGGTGGCAACGCGGGTAACTCTCGTCCCTTACATATAATGTAAGGGACGAGAGTTTTTTATTTGCCTTAATTATTAATGTAAAGGAGTTAAAAACATGTTAGATTTAAAATTTTTACGCAAAAATTTTCAAGAAGTGAAAGAAAAGCTTCAACATCGAGGAGAAGATTTAACAGATCTTGGAGCATTTGAAGAATTAGATAGCAAGCGTCGTGAGCTTATTGCTCAAACGGAAGAGCTTAAAAGTAAGAGAAACGAAGTATCACAGCAAGTAGCAGTGCTAAAGAGAGAGAAGAAAGATGCGGATCATCTTATTGCAGAAATGCGAGAAGTAGGAGATAAAGTAAAAGCTCTTGATGAAGAATTACGTTCTGTTGAAGAGAGACTTCAACAACTTCTTCTTTCTATTCCAAATGTTCCACATGAAACTGTGCCAGTTGGAGAAACAGAAGACGATAATGTAGAAGTAAGAGCGTGGGGGGAAGTTCCGCAGTTTGCATTTGAGGCAAAACCACATTGGGATTTAGCAACAGACTTAGAATTATTAGATTTTGAGCGTGCTGCTAAAGTAACTGGAAGTCGTTTTGTATTTTATAAAGGACTTGGAGCAAGACTTGAGCGAGCGTTAATTAACTTTATGTTGAACCTTCATATTGATGAGCATGGATATGAAGAAATCTTACCTCCATACATGGTGAATAGAGCAAGCATGACAGGAACAGGACAGCTTCCAAAGTTTGAAGAAGATGCATTTCTAATCGAGAAGGAAGATTATTTCTTAATTCCGACCTCAGAGGTTCCTGTCACTAATCTTCATCGCGATGAGATCTTAAAAGGAGATCAGCTCCCAGTAAGCTATGCTGCATATAGCACATGCTTCCGTTCTGAAGCAGGTTCTGCAGGGCGTGATACACGTGGTCTTATCCGTCAACATCAATTCAATAAAGTAGAACTTGTTCGTTTTGTTAAACCTGAAGATTCTTATGAAGAACTCGAAAAATTAACAGGTCATGCTGAAAAGGTACTTCAGCTTCTAGGTCTTCCATATCGCGTTATGAGCATGTGTACAGGTGATCTAGGTTTCACAGCAGCTAAAAAGTATGATATTGAAGTATGGTTACCAAGCTATGGAACATATCGTGAAATCTCTTCTTGTTCAAACTTTGAAGGTTTCCAAGCACGTCGTGCAAATATTCGTTTCCGTCGCGAAACAAACGGAAGACCTGAGCATGTGCATACGCTAAATGGATCTGGTCTTGCAATTGGGCGTACTGTTGCAGCTATTTTAGAAAATTATCAACAAGAAGATGGTTCTATTATAATTCCAGAAGTGTTACGTCCATACATGGGAAATCGATCTGTGATTAAATAATTTCTAAGAAAAGAGGCAAGAATAACTAACTATTTTCTTGTCTCTTTTTTAGAATAAAAAGATAGACTAGAGTTATCTTTTATAAGGAAGGTATAAATTAGTATTTTTCTAAAAAAATATAAAAAAATTGTATAAAATTGTTGACGAATGTAGAAAATGATGATATAGTTATTCTTGTCGAGACGGAGGAATACCCAAGTCCGGCTGAAGGGATCGGTCTTGAAAACCGACAGGGGTGTCAAAACCCGCGGGGGTTCGAATCCCCCTTCCTCCTCCATTATTACAAATTAAAGATAGCGCATATAAATTGGAGATTGGAACTCGTTACATATAATGTAACGAGTTTTTTGTATATTAAAGGGATAAAAAGATAAAGCATCCTATCAAGTATCAGGATGCTTTGTCTTTTTTTAATGATTATTTATAGTTTGAGATATTTTCTTTATAATGTTTTCAATAGAAGTTGGATCTTCCAATAAATCATAGTCTGAAATATTTAAACGAAGCACAGGGCAAGCGTTAAATGAATTGATCCAATTTTCATAGCGAGCGTGCATTTCTTCCCAATAGGATAAGGGAGTTTCTTGTTCCATTGCTCGTCCTCGTTTTCGAATTCGCTGAATAATCTGTTCCAGATCTCCTTCTAAATAGATAAGAAGCGTAGGTTTAGGAAAATAAGGTGTTAAGACCATTGCATCAAACAAGCTTCTGTATGTTTCATAATCAACAGGACTCATTGTACCCTTTTCATAATGCATCCTAGCAAATATCCCAGTGTCTTCATAAATAGAACGATCTTGAACAAAGCCACCGCCATGTTCAAACATTTTCTTTTGTTCTTTAAAGCGCTCTGCTAAAAAATAAATTTGCAGATGAAAACTCCAACGTTCAAAATCATGATAAAAAGAATCTAAGTATGGATTGTTTTCTACTTTCTCAAAAGAAGTTTGAAAATCTAATGCTTCTGCTAATACTTTTGTGAATGTTGATTTTCCTATTCCGACAGTTCCAGCTACAGTAATAACAGCATCTTTTGGAATGTTATATTTAGCGTTTAAATTCATTTGGAAACTCCTTTAACAATGCAGGCTTAAGAATATCAATAATGTGTTGAAAATCTTCTTCCCGATTTACAAAATCAATTTTATCACCATCAAACTCAAGTACAGGAATGTGAGGGTGTTCTTGTTTAAATTGTACAAACATTTTTTCGTAATCCTCTTTTAAATTAAGAAGGTATGTGTGGTTTATGTCTTGCTCAATATCACGTCCACGTTTAGAGATTCTTTTTAGTAATGTCTCTAAACTAGCATTTAAATAAACAATAATATTAGGCATTGGTAAGTCTTCAGTTAACACCTTATAAACACGTTCATATTTATTATAATGTTTCATGTGTAACGTTCGTTTAGCAAACACTATGTTTTTCAAAACATGATAGTCTGCAACAACAGGTTTTTGTTTTGTAAGAAAGCGGGCTTCAACATCTTCTAATTGTTTATAACGATTACATAGAAAGAACATTTCTGTTTGAAAGCTCCACTCATCAATATTTTGATAAAAATCTTTGAGAAAAGGGTTTTCTTCAACAATTTCTCGTAGTAAATGAAACTGTAGGTATGTTGCTAATCTATGGGAAAGTGAAGTTTTTCCTACACCTATAGGTCCCTCAACAGCAATGAAGGGAGTAGAATTCATAATAGAGTCCTCCTGTATATATAGCCTTTCCCCTATGAGGGAATAGGGATGTCGTATGAACACGCAAAGGATATTGTACCACAGGAAGACTCTAATAAGAGAGAATAAAAGAACTAAGATTGCTTTTAAGATTGAGAGTCAAATTTTCTGACATTGAAGTTTTTTAGAATGAGAAGCCAGTTTTGTGGGAAAGGAAGTCCTAACTTCCAATAGGCAACACCACGTAATTCAAACTGTTTGACCAAATCAAATTTACGTTGAATGGACCGAGCGTCTTCAAACCAAACAACATGTTCCTTGTTTTGTTCATCTCTATAATTATAATAAGGGGCTTGGGAAGTAGTGCTATATTGAATCGATGTATTATATTGATAAGCAATTTCCAAAGCTCTTTGAGCGCTATAGGCTTTAGCAGGTGGATTTCCCTGCTTGTATGGAAGGGTCCAATCATATCCATATAAATTTTGTCCCATTAATATTTTAGAAGCCGGTATTTCAGTTACAGCATATTCAATTACTTTTTGGACTTGATTAATAGGAGACACAGCAAGTGGTGGGCCCCCACTATATCCCCACTCATAAGTCATTAATACGACAAAGTCTACAATTTCTCCATGTGCTTTATAATCATGTGCTTCATACCATTGCCCTTGTTGAGTAGCACTTGTTTTCGGAGCAAGTGCTGTGGAAATTAACCACCCTTCTTGCTTAAATCGATCTCTTGCTTTTCTTAAAAAATTATTATAAGCTTCTCTGTCTTCTGCGCGGAGAAACTCAAAGTCAAAATGAATGTCACGGAAGTTGTTAGCTTTTGCAGTTGTCACAATATTATTTAGGAGTGTATTTTGAACAGCTGTATTTGTTAGTAGAATATGGCCTAATTCTTCATTGAAAGCTCCTTCTTCAATGTTAGTGATGACCATTGAATAAATAAGCCGATTGTTTTCAGCAATAGACCTAAAGTTATTTAGATTAGGGGCACTCAGAGAACCATCTCGTTTTGCTTCAAAACTTGAAGGACCTATGTACGATAATGCTCTTGCACTATCGTTAATTTGTCTTTCTACATCGGCAGTAATTGTACGACGACTTGAGTCAACGTACCCATAGAATTCTCCTTCACGCTTTGGAGCAGGGGGAATATAAAGGCGTGTACCAACTGTAAGTGGTCTTGTTACGGGTATGTTGTTAACAGAAGCTAAACGCTGGTAGCTAATATTGAATTTTTGACCAATCTGCCATAACGTATCACCTCTTTGAACAACATAATACTCTCCTACAATAGGGATAACAATCGCCTGACCAACAACAAGGCGATTTGGATCGGGTAATTGGTTTACACTTGCTAATCTTGAGGCCGAAATATTAAATTGTCTAGCAATGCCAGACACAGTATCTCCAGATTTTACAACATAAATTTGCATAGCTATCCTCCTATACAATAAGTCTTACTTTAGCCTATTATATGAAGGGTGAATTGATGACAAGAGTTCAATTAAGGATTGATGACAATCAGTTGAGGCCCCCAATACATTTTTCATCATTCGAAGTGCGAATATATTGTCTTCCTCCACATTTGAAGCAATACAATCAGAAGGGATGAATAGAGGGTATTTTCTCATATAGGCATCATTAGCTGAAAAAAGAACGCATATGTTTCCAGCAATCCCTGTTAGAATCAAGCTCTCAACCGAAAGCTCTTCAAGAAGAACATTAAGGGCTGTACCGTAGAAGATGGAGTGTTTTGGTTTGATAAGAAAAAAATCGTCTTCTTTTGGTTTGATTTTTTGAAGGATTTGCGAGCTACGTTTATTGTGGCAATTCTTTAAGATCACATCTAGGTTTGCTTGCCATAAGTTATAATGGTCATTAATATAGATGACAGGAATTTCTTTTTTGTAGCATATCTCTTTTAACATTGTAATATAGGGGACGATTGTTTGAGCTTGTTGAGCAAGTTCTTGTCCTAGTTCAAATTGAAAGTCATTAATCATATCGATAATAATTAAAGCAGGGTTTTTTAATTCATTCATAAAATGCTCCTTGTTAAAATAAAATGTTACTTTATAGTGTGGCTCAAACGTATAAAAACATGAGAAAGGATAGAAATGATGGAAGAAACAGATTATCAGTACATGTTAGAAGCAATAGAAGAAGCAAAGAAAGCAGAGGAAAAACATGAAGTACCCATTGGAGCGGTTGTCGTAATAGATGGAGAAATTGTTGGAAGAGCCCATAACCTCAGAGAAACAGCGCAGCGTTCCATTGCTCATGCTGAACTTTTAGCTATTGATGAAGCCTGTCAGAAAACAGGTTCTTGGCGATTAGAAGATGCAACTCTTTATGTTACTCTTGAACCTTGTCCAATGTGTGCAGGCAGCATCATCATGTCTAGAGTGAAGCGCGTTGTTTTTGGAGCTTATGATCCTAAAGGAGGATGTGCAGGAACCCTTATGAACCTTCTTCAAGATGAGCGGTTTAATCATAGAGCAGAAGTTGTTGGCGGGGTGATGGAAGAAGAGTGTGGACGACTTTTAACAGATTTCTTTCGATCACTAAGAGCTAAGCAAAAAGCTAGCAAGAAGACTCATTCTTAACTTCAAAATATTTACAGGATCTATACGTTGCATTTTTGATTAAAAAGATTTATACTAAGACATGCACCAACAAACGGTGCCTTAAAAATTGGTTACAATTTTGCCGTGCTAGGCGGGGAGGTAGCGGTGCCCTGTACTCGCAATCCGCTCAAGCGAGGCTGAATCCCTTCTCGAGGCTAGTCTGCTTTAGGGTCTGCCTTAAGTAAGTGGTGTTGACGTTTTGGTCCTACGCAATGAAAATCCATGAACCCTGTCAGGTCCGGAAGGAAGCAGCAGTAAGTGGAACCTTTCATGTGCCGTAGGGTTGCCTGAACCGAGCTAACTGCTTAAGTAACGCCTGGGGCAACTAGTCGACAGAAGGTGCACGGTACTTTATACATATAATAACAGTCTACTCTTTTAGAGTAGGCTGTTTTATTGTATAAGAAGGAAGAATCATTTTGGAATATCGTTCTATAATAAGATATAATAATACATAATAAAGTTTGATCAAGGAGGGTATCGGTTGGCATATCAAGCACTCTATCGTGTTTATCGCCCTCAATCCTTTGAGGATGTAGTCGGTCAGAAACATATTGTAAAAACATTAAAAAACGCTTTACTTCAACAGAAATTCTCACATGCTTACCTCTTTTCAGGACCGCGTGGAACAGGGAAAACTACAGCAGCTAAGATTTTATCAAAAGCTGTAAACTGTGAACATGCACCTGTGAGTGAACCGTGCAATGAATGTGCAGCATGTAGAGGGATTATGGATGGTTCTATTTCAGATGTGATTGAAATTGACGCAGCTTCAAATAATGGCGTTGATGAAATTCGAGATATTCGTGATAAAGTCAAATATGCACCAAGTGCTGTTCGTTATAAAGTGTATATCATTGATGAGGTTCATATGCTTTCCATAGGGGCTTTCAACGCGCTGTTGAAAACATTAGAAGAGCCACCACCACATGTCATTTTTATTTTGGCAACAACTGAACCTCATAAGATTCCACTCACTATTATTTCTCGTTGTCAGCGTTTTGATTTTAAACGTATCACATCAGATGAGATTGTATATCGGATGAAGAAAATCTTAGAAGATCAAAACACCCCTGTAGAAGATGAAGCTCTTTATGCTGTGGCAAGAGCAGCTGATGGTGGAATGCGAGATGCATTAAGTTTACTAGATCAAGCTATTTCTTATAGCGATGAGAAAGTAAATATTGATGATGTATTATCTATTACAGGAGCAGTATCTCAGCAATTTCTAGAAGAAGTTGTTGAGGCAATTGCAGGAAGAGAAGTTGCTCAAGCTTTAACAAATGTTAATGATATTGTCCAAAATGGAAAAGACCCTGTTCGTTTTATTGAAGATCTAATTTTTTATTATCGTGATCTTCTTCTTTATAAAACAGGCATCCATAACCAAGACTTGTTACAACGCGCTGTTATTCATGAGGGGTTTATTTCTCTTAGTGAATCTGTGCAAGGTGCGGAGATTCATGAGATTATTCGCAGTCTTAACGAAGTTCAGCAGGAAATGAAATGGACAAATCACCCTCGAGTTTTACTAGAAGTAGCATTAGTGAAACTCTGTCAGCAGAATGCACAGAAGGAATCTTCAGGAGATGTTGAGGAACTTTTACAAAAGGTTCAACTCTTAGAGGGGCAGCTTAGCAAAATTCAGGAGCAGGGTGTTGTTGTTAGAGAAAGTGAAGAAGCCTCAAAACCAAAAGAAAATGTTCCGCGCTCTAGTAAACAGCAATATAAAGCTCCAACAGGGCGTATTAATGAAGTGCTTAAGAAGGCAACTAAAAAAGAGTTAGAGAAGGTCAAACAGAACTGGGCTGAGGTTCTTGATATGTTGAGAAAGCAAAATAAGGCTTCTCACGCAGCTCTTTTAGCAAATAGTGAACCTGTTGCCTCTTCTTCCGACGCTTTTGTGTTAAAATTTAAGTATGAGATTCACTGTAAGATGGTAGCAGAAAATAATAACTCTGTACGAGATCATGTAGAAACAATTTTGCAGTCTCTGATTGGTCAAAAGGTAGATTTAATTTCTATACCTGAATCTCAGTGGGAAAGTATTCGCGAAAATTTCATTCGTGAACATCGAGATGAACAAGAACAACCCGAAGAGACTGATGATCCACTTATTTCTGAGGCTAAAAGACTTTTTGGAGATGAACTAGTGGAGATTCAAGATTAAAGGGTAAATATAAAAAAAGGAGTAGATAATTATGCGTGGAATGGGAAATATGCAAAAAATGATGAAACAAATGCAAAAAATGCAAAAGGATATGCAAAAAGCACAAGAGGAATTAGCAGATAAGCAGATTGAAGGTACAGCTGGTGGTGGTATGGTAACAGTTGTTGTCAATGGCCAAAAAGAAATTATTGAGGTTAATATTAAAGAAGAAGTTGTAGATCCAGAAGATATTGAAATGCTACAAGATCTTGTAATGGCAGCGACAAACGATGCCCTAAAGAAAATTGAGGAATTAACAAATGAAACAATGGGACAATTTACTAAAGGACTAAACATCCCAGGCCTCATGTAGGAGGAAATTATGCACTATCCAGAACCGATTTCAAAGCTTATTGAGAGCTTTATGAAGTTACCAGGTATAGGTCCTAAAACAGCAGTACGTTTATCTTTCCATGTTTTAACAATGAAGGAAGATACAGTATTGGATTTTGCTAAAGCATTAGTCAATGCTAAGCGTAACCTTTCTTATTGTTCTGTATGCGGACATATAACAGATCAAGATCCTTGTTATATCTGTGAAGATAAGAGACGTGATCGAAGTATCGTCTGTGTTGTACAGGATCCAAAAGATGTTATTGCAATGGAAAAAATGAAGGAATATAAGGGTCTTTATCATGTTTTACATGGAGCTATCTCTCCGATGGATGGGATAGGACCTGAAGATATTAATATTCCTGATTTACTCAAACGATTGCAAGATGATGAAATTCAAGAGGTTATTCTAGCGACAAATCCAAATATTGAAGGCGAATCTACAGCAATGTATATTTCAAGACTATTACGCCCTACAAGTATTAAAATGACAAGAATCGCACATGGCCTTCCTGTTGGAGGAGACTTAGAATATGCTGATGAGGTCACATTATCGAAAGCACTAGAAGGACGAAGAGAGCTCTAAGGAGTAGAACATTATGCTGTTTAAACGTAAAGGATGGTTACGTGAGGAGTATAACCAAAAGCTATTAAATGAACTCTTTCAAGAGAAAAAGGAAAGAATCTATCGAAGTCGTTTAATGGAACAGAGCTTGGATCCTACGCCAGAGGCTGTTGCGAATTCAAGGTTGAGTGAAATTAAATACTTGTATTTATTAAAAGAAGCTAAGGTTAGAAACTTAACAATCCATTTAAAAAAATGAGGAAGCATTTAAGATAGCTTCCTCATTTTTTTATGAAAACAGTTATTATCCCTTTAAAGTGAAGTCATGTTTCCTTTTCCTCTACATAAGCTTATAGTACAAGCCATTTAAAAGAGGTGAAGTGGATGGAACCTATATGGATTATTTCTATACTAGTAGGGCTTATTATTTTAATTCTAATAACAGGAGGGATACAAAAGTCTTTTAAATTGTTAGGGAGCGGTATTGTTCGTTTCTTAATTGGGGCTCTTTTACTTTTCTTTGCAAATATCATAGGAGCTCAGTTCGGCTTACATGTTCCCATTAATTTAATTACTACTGCAGTAGCTGGTTTGTTAGGGGTATGTGGGGTAGGAGCACTAGTTGTTATTAACTTATGGATTATGTAATATAAAAGAGCAGATTTTTAAAATCTGCTCTTTTTAATTTTTTTTAAAAAAGTTATTGACCTAATAAAATATAAGTGTTATATTAATATACGTCGCTAAGACAGGGACGAAATGTTAAAAAACATTTTAAAAAAGTTATTGACTTAATTTAATAAATTTGTTATTATGATTAAGTCGCTTAAGACAAGTTCTTTGAAAACTGAACAAAATACGTCAACGTTAATTCTATTTTTAAAACAACGTTTCTTATAAGAAACAACAAGCTATGGACATCGAAAGATGAAACCAAACTTTCTATGGAGAGTTTGATCCTGGCTCAGGACGAACGCTGGCGGCGTGCCTAATACATGCAAGT
>NZ_FXAJ01000017.1 GCF_900177535.1 Priestia filamentosa | reverse complement strand
CCATAGATAATCCCCGTTCCTCCATCATTTCTACTAAATCGCGAAAGCTGAGATTGTACCGTAGGTACCATCTGACCGTTAACAAAATCATCTCAGGCTGGTAATGTTTCCGTTTAAATAGATTCTCCTTTTCCATACTGATCACTCCCCTTTCTAAAGTACTAGTATCAGTATGTCCAAGTTTAGAAGATTAGCTTCAAGTTAGATTAAATTTTTGGACCAGAACCGTAACATTTTCTATACGTAGTAAACCACTCAAGATGCCGTGAGACATCAATGTAATGGGACAAATGGATATAAACAAGAGAACCCCCCCCCTACTACGAGGGGAGCAAAGTTTTTCCCTTGTTTAGCTGCTGTGTACAATATTGATTTCTAGTTTATTTAATACTTTATTAGAATGTGTAATGCACAGAGGATAACTAGTAAACTAGTTATCTATTTACCTTCTATGCTATCTTGTGGATAAAGAAGTCTAGCCCCCACTATATTGTTCATATCTCTCCCAAAATGGAACGGTCCCTCTGGCTTACCCCTACTATTCCATGATTTTAATCTCCGAATGGCTAATTCGAATTCCTTATCAGATATTTGTTTCGAGGTCAATAAAGAATATAGCATTGCAAACGCAATTGGCATCGTATCAACCTCAACATCTACCGTGACATCTACATCCGAATTTCCACTATGACCAATTGAAGTTTTATTCAATTGAGTATCATTAGGAAAAATATCTCCAGATGGGGAAAAGCCCCTCATATCTCGACGTGAAGTTCGACTTTTATCTGAGTTTTCCATTATATACTCCCACCTACATTTTATTAGAAGAGATTTTGGTCTTGATCTTGGTCAGATTCTGTTCTTGAACGTACTCTTGCTGCAGAGTCACTTTCTACATTAACATCTACCTTAGCATTTCCGACATTATTAATTTTAGTAACATTTAGATTATGGTTTTTTAACTCATTTTCACTCTCTACATCAGTATCAATATCGTTTTTATTCTCAAAATCCACCTTTGCTTTTGAATCGCTGTCTGATTCTGATTTTGAAAAACTGCGATTTTTAGACTCATTGTTACCTTCGAAATCTTTCCATCTTCTACTCAATTCTATCTCTCCCTTCATTTGTCTTACAAGATATTGTATTCAGATAACATATAAGAGGTTGGACAAATCAATTAGGACAAAGATGGATTTTCCCTGTATTAAAAAACAAAGGGAGAAAGAATGTTAACAACTTATGACACTAAATTATGTAATAGAAAAGTTTACTGGATGCTAGGTAGCAGAGTTTCTATTTTAGACTGTATACGATATACATTTTTAGTTTACATAATGTATCTTAGGGGAAGTTGGACTCCCCAATTCCTCCTTATTTCTCGTTACGCACCCTTTTTTTAAAAAAATTATCCATTCTATATCAATAGTAACCTTTAAAAGTATATTTTTTGGATTAAAATGTTTATTTTGGTATATTTCATGTTAACGCATGGGATGCAAGTAACTACATAGACGAGGAAGTAGGGAAACTAGATGAAGAAAACATTAATTACTACTTTAGCCTTGGGAATTGGAATATCTCCCGTACTTAGACATGCTAGTGATGCGAAAGCTGCAGAACAACATGTAATCCAACAGAATGATGAAGCTTCAACAAATGATCAACAGCAAGTAAATAATGAAGTTATTGAAAAAATTGAACCATATGTTCAAAAGAATGAAGATGGAACACTTGGTTTAAAAGATGTACCGCAAGATATTTATGATACTTATGATCTTCAAGGATTAGAGGAACACTTTAATCAGATCAATGAAGGTGTTAAAAATCACACTTTAGCTGTAGACGAAAACCTAGAAATACATAAAACAGGTTTTTCAACAATGGCTTCTACTTACGGATCATGGACGTATCATTGGTGGGGTTATGATAGAAAATTTAATAATTCACAAACAAAACAATATATAGATAAATTAGAATATGCTGCTCTAGGTGCAACATTTGCTACAGGAGTTGGTGCATGGTTCCCACCTGTTGCTGCAATCGGTGGAGTATCAGCTGCTTATTGGGGCCTATTAGCAAAACGTGTAGATGCTAATAATAAAGGAAAAGGCGTATATGTAGGTGTAACTTGGGTAAATGCCTTTAACGTTAAACCTCTATAAACTAGAAAGGAAGGAGTATGAAAAAATCATACTCTTTCCTTTTTTTATTTCTTTTTAAATAGTAAAGTTAACCTTCCTATTATAAAAAATAATAGTATTACAGTTATAATTTGAAAGAGTATATTAATATTTTTAATATAGATCTCCTCCTAATAAAAAGTGTTAGTTATTTACTTGAAATCAATAAACTTTAGACATAATTAGCATAGATATAAAAACTGTAGCGATAATAAGAGCAGCTAAAATCTGGATCACTGCTAAAGCACTAATAGAAATTACATTCATACCTAAAAGTAATGCAAAAAGGAAGAAATATAACATCAACATAAAATAAGAATAAAACATGCTCTTCTGTTGAATTAACTTCATACGTTCATCTTGTTTTCTGAAATCAGTATTTAAATAGCTTAATGAAAAAAACATTATAGATAAAGAAAGAAATAAAAGTCCAGAGAAAACAAATTTAGTTTTACCATTAACACCCGCATCAAAAATTATATAAATGCTTAGTATAAGCATTAAAATTCCCATCAATAAATTACCTAATCGTGATTTCATAATGTACCTCCTACTCACAAATTTATTTATAATCACTTTCTTCTAAAAAGAAAATATCTTCAATTTTCAACTCAAAAATTTCCGCAATAATTAATGCCAAAGGAAGAGATGGATTATATTTACCTTTCTCTATAGATATAACTGTTTGACGAGACACTCCTAGTTTCTCTGCTAACTTATCCTGTGAATACCCTCTTTTTTTTCGGTACTCTGAAATTTTGTTTTTCATCCACTTCACCTCTCTTATAATTCCTTATACCCCCATTATAAAGTAAAGCACCCTTTACGTAAAGGATGCTTTACTTTATTAAAAATGGTCTATTTTCCAAATAAACGACTGAAAAAACTTCGTTCTTTACTTGAAGAAACTAACTTCTTTGTATCTAATATATCCTTAGCAATTGTAGTTAATTGTTGATCTCTTTGTTCCTGGTACTCTCTTTCTTTATATAGTTGCCGTTCTAAGGATTCAATATGCTTTTGTTGCTGTTCAAATTTCCTATTAGAGTCTTCTCTTAATAATTGCAATTCATTAATTAGTTGTATGTTAAACTCCTTTTGCTGTTCGAACGACGTTCGAACGCTGTTCAACTCTTCTATTAATACAGGTCGTTCACCTCGAACGACCTCTGTTCGGGGCTCCTCTTTAACCGTTGATAATACAACCTCCGCAGCATCATTGGTTGTTACGCCCTTAGTATGAATAAGATCTTTCATTCTTCTTAATAAAATAATATCTTGTTCGAGGAACGCTCTACTGTTGTTCGAGCCTTTCGTAAAAACATGACCAAATTTCTCTAATGCAATACAATATTTTCTTACACTACTACTACTAATATTTAAAGCTTCGGCTACTTCTCGTCCCCAGTAAGCTGGTTCATTCAAATTGTTCACTTCCTCGTACAAATATTCTTAAGTAAGTATTCTAGTTGTTCACCTTGTTCACCTTGTATATTATAAACTGTTTCCGTAATTTTCAGATCATACTATAGCCTTATAGTAGATATAACATACAAGAACGGTGTTCGAACACCTTGAACAACTTATCGCCTTCAGGCGATATAAATAATACTAAAATTTACTCTGCAAAATGGAGAAACCGGATGGCAATTTCCAATTGCTATGGTGGGATGTGCTATCTTTGCATGGATTAGAGTATATTACAAGCATAAAACTAAATGATAGTAAACAAAGAGGACAGCAATGATGAACTGCTGTCCTCTTTGTTTACTTTTATTATAAAAAGTTAGTCATCAAGTTTTTTTTCAAATATTATTTCAAAATGATCCGCTGAACCGTATCCTGAGATTGCAGGTGCAAAAATCTGAATTAATTTCCATCCTCTGTTAGCATATTCATCAATAATTTCTTTATAATCTTCTTTAGGTTTACCTTTCCATCTATTAACTTCAACTTTTACGTATTCGTAAGTATACATGTTATATCCCTTCTTTCTCAATGTTATGGAATTAAATTCTATATAAATTTAAAGAATATATCAAATATGTAATGTGTTTAGGGAAGACTATTATAATCTAATACTCATACTCAAAATAGGTATTAGACTGGGTAGATGAAAATGTTGAGGAAGTGTAGATGTAGATACTTAACTATAATGTTTTTTATATAGACAGTAGGTACCAGTTATTTAAAATTTTCCCTTTAATATCAAATTTATATCCTTTATAATATGTATATATCACTCAAATGAGTGATGTATACTCAGGAAAAGTGAGGAGTGTTATGACAAAAACAGCACCTGGATTTAAGCGATTAAATGCAGATATTCCAGAAGAGTTATTTAAAGAATTTGCAAAGAGATGCATTGAAGAAGGTATTAGCAAGAAAGATTATTTGGTTCGTCTTTTAGAAAAAGAACTCTATGATGATCCAAAGGGAAAGTAATGAATGTAAATAAGAAAAGGGCACTTCCTCTGCAAAGGAAGCACCCCATATCTAATACTTATGGATTATTATTATAACATAGGTTTCCCTCAAAAAAACAGGAGGGTTTAATCATGGAACGAACGGAAAAATTATTGCTTAGCGTTAAAAATGTATTACGTATTGCTAATGAATTAATCAATGAAATGGCAGACTTACATGTCATGAAAGAAGATTATATTTGATTAAAGGAACAACTCTTTTTAAATCAATTTACACAAGCTGAACGAAAAGTTTTTGAGTTTGCTTTGAATCAATGTAGTGTGCGTGAGACAGCAAAGATTTTACATAGAAAAGAAGAAACCATTAAGAAAATTAGAAGAAAAATCTTACGCAAGTTGGAGGTTTCTTCGATGAAAGCAGCTATTGAGTTGTACGAAAAAGTGACCCATAGTTATACACCTACTTTCTCATTTTTTACTGATGGAACGGGTCAAGAACGTATGCGTTTTTCGTAAAAGTTGAGGGGACGTTGAAGGGACGTATATCCTCATGAGGTCGACAGTGAAGGGACGCTGAGGGGACTTCATATCGACAGTAGCTCAACAGTATATCAACAGCAGGTCGGCAGACTGGTAATTTTCGTGATATCACACTTTTTAAGGTAAGAATGATGTTCTGCTGGGCTTTGCCCAGCCTATCATCTCTTGATGATAGCAAAAACCCCTTATGCTCTTCTAACTTTATAGAGCAGTGCATACCAAAATGAGAGGATGGAACAGAAAAATGGATATTTTATTGCGAGATATTGATCCGGTAGCGATAAAAAAAATTGATGAACTTGCAAAGGAAAAAGGAGTTTCACGGCAATACTTTTTAAAAGGTCAGATAGAAACGTTGGCGTTTTTTCAAGAACAAACTACACGTGAAAGGCATTTAACCAATCTGATTGATAAGAACCTTTTGTTTATGTCGAAAATGCATTATGCAGTGGAACAAAACACAAAAACTCTAAACAATTTATATGCGAGTATTGAAAAAGCAGTTGGAGAAATTGAAGAGCTATGAGTACCAAACGACGAATGATTACCTTAGACGAGGAAACGGATCAGTACCTTCAAGACTATATGGCAGAACATAAACTTCGTTTTCCAGGCGAAGCCATTATGGATATTTGTCAAAGGTATCGAGCAGAAGAAAGGAAAGAATGGTCCTTGGAGACGATTAGTGAAATCGTGAGTCAAAACCTTCATGATGTCTTACGAGAAGAATTAAAAAAGATTCGACTCGGTGTGAATCAAACAGATAAGCATGCTCAAGTTTTACTTGAATTGATGAATGGATTGTACTTTCATGAAGGGTATAAAGGTATCGTGACCACAGGTTTAGGAGAACTGGATGAGATTAAGTATGCGCGTGAAGAAGTAGAAAAGCGCATTCAAAAGCAACGACAAAAACGACTAGATCGAGCGTAGTACTTAAAGAACAAAAGAAGAACAGCCTTCAGGCTGTTGGGTGGCTATAGCCTATATGCATCTTGTTATGATTATAGGTTGTATTCGTATCTATTTATCTTTTTAATTTGGTTGGCCGATTTGGTTGGTGTGGAAAAATGAAGGATAAGAAGGAGTAACAAGTATGATGTGCTTGTATTGTCAGACTGAAAATAGTAGTGAAGGAGTATGTTCCTTTTGTGGTGCCCCTTTAGAGGAACGGAGACCAGAAAGAAAGAATTTTTTATACCTTGAACAGTGCGAACAACCTTTTAACCAACTAAAGTATTTTCATACGTACGACTTGCTGGTGTTGCTGCGGTTGGTTAGAAAAGAGCGTTCAGACGCGTTTAACCAGATGAGGTTGATTAAGAAGGGTGCCCAGGAGGCTCAGCTGGACCAGGAGACAATTTCTTTTGCTGAAGATCAGTATTTGTATTACACGAAACGTGCAAGGGTTCTAGAGGGAATTCTAATTGATAGAATGGGGTACAAGCCAAAAACAATTAATGATAAACTATTATTAAGTATTGATCAAAAGATTAAAGAGTACGAAAAGAAGGCATGAGAAAAGCCCTCCGGTCCGCGAAAACTTGAGGGCTTTTCGATAAAAACTATAGAAGGGTTAGACCCTTATTCACATGATTATATTTGTATTCTACCATAAGGGTTTAATTCCTTCCATACCTTGAGGAGGATTAAACATTGGAAAATGTTTTCGAACAAAGACAATTAGAACGAGAACGAAAACGCAAAAAAAAGGAAGAAGAATTTAAAGCACTTTCAGAAGGACAACAAGCTATTATTAAAGGTTCTTCAAAAGCTTCTAAGAATGCTAGAGAAAGAAAGTTGAACTTAGAAAAACTTCAATATGCTTTAGAACATAGTGGTATACCACTTGATCAAATTGATGATGCAGTTGGTTTGCTAAGTAAGGTAACTGGACAAGAACATTACATAGGTACTAAAAAAAGTCCTCAATCGAAAGTGAGGTTTGCTCAATTCTTACAGAATAATTGGGAGTTTTTAAGGTTTGAAAAATATTTAACTAGCATTCCTGTTTGAAATTACTTGGTGTATTGAAATAAAAAAGTCCTCTTGATATGATGCAGAAGGTCATGGCCATGACTTCAATTCATCATTCAAGGAGGACTCTTATGAATTGTACTCAAAACGAAAAGTTAAATCAAGTTACACCCCATACACTGATTGTCGGAGTAGATATTGCTAAATTTAAGCATGTTGCTCGTGCACAAGATGACCGTGGGAAGATTCTCGGGAAAGCTCTAACCTTTACAAACACAAAAGAAGGATTTGATGCGTTCTTTACCTGGTTGGAAGGGATGCAACACAAACATGAGAAAGCTGATGTTCTAGTTGGTATGGAACTTACCGGCCATTACTGGTTAAATCTAGCCTATACACTAAAGGAGAGACTTATCTCCTTCAGAGTCGTTAATCCTCTACACGTTAAGCGAAGTAAAGAACTCGATGATAACTCTCCAACGAAATATGATATCAAGGATGCTAGGGTTATCGCTCAACTGATAAAAGATGGTCGATTTTCCTATCCTCGCTTACCAATGGATCAAGATGCCGAAGTAAAGGCAGGAATTACTATCAGAAGCCAAATTGTAGGTGATTTACAAGCTCTATAAGGACGGATTCATAATTGGCTAGATAAGTATTTTCCAGAGTTTTTGACCGTTTTTAAAGACTGGAGTGGAAAGATGGCGTTGGCCACGCTAGAACATATTCCTCTTCCAGTTCAACTTAATCAAACAACACCCGAAAGGGTGGCAGAAATATGGTCCACTCATGGAGGCGTACAACGGCCCAAGCTATAAACGAATACAGCGACTTCAAGAGGCTGCTGGATGTTCAGTAGGGTTAACCGTTGGACTACAGATGGCACAACGAGAAATAGCTACAAATATCAAACGATATAAGATGCTTAAAGAAGAATTACATGCATTAGAAAAGCAATTGGAAGACCTTGTTCTCACCCTTCCGGGTATTGCTGAAATGCTGACTGTACCTGGTGTTGGGATGGTAACGGTGATTGAACTTTATTCTGAGTTGGGTGATATTAAAAACTTTGAAAATCCACGCCAAATTTTAAAATACGCGGGATTAAATTTGCGGGAATCTAGCTCAGGAAAGCATAAAGGACAAACACGAATTACCAAACGAGGAAGGGCTAAATTGAGGGCTTTGCTCTTTCGGACTGTTATGCCCCTTGTTCGACATAATCGAGCCTTTAAGGCTCTGCATCAGTACTATACAACCAGACAAGAAAACCCTTTACGTAAGAAACAATCACTGATTGTACTTTGTGAGAAGTTAGTTCGTGTTCTACATACTGTAGGTCAGAAACAATGTCCGTTTGATGAAGAGCGAATGATACGAGATATTCCCCATCTTTCTTTAGCTCTAGGAGCTTAACCTTTGTCCACTAAAAATGAAGCACGGAGTATTTGGGATAAAGCACTCTTCCAGGCATTCGACCTTGCTAACTAGCATTACCAAACTCTATCTCATAGACAGATTGAACGAAGGAATGTAGACGCTAAGACGTTGAGGGACATGGGAGATTTCATCGCTATGAGGCATATAGAGATCCATTGTGCGACCATATGTATGTCTCCATCTTTTTTTAAATAACGGAAAAAGAATAGCTAAGCTATTCCCCTTAGTACCAGTTTCTTATAAAAATGAGAATATAAGGTTCGGAATGGGCGTAAAAACTTTTTTTATATTTTATTTCCCCCCTATAAACCCTTGATATTACTCAATTTATAGAGGGGGTAGGGGGAAAGTTTTTTTAACTGATATTACATCTTACATTGCTCCTTCTAGTAATTGTATTGTTCTTGATATTAAGGATAAGAACCCAACACCTGCCAATATTACTGACATCCCAAGGATTATAGGTAGTGATCGATCAAACACCAGTAAGGTTATTAATTCTTTAGTTAAAAAAGGACTCCTTTTTAAGAGTGAATCAGGTATAGAAGGGAATAATGCGAAAGCATATGCCATTTTTGTAGATACTCATCTTATATATACTGGAGATAGAGATAATGTAAATCTAATAAAAACGATGTGGTTATAACACCACATCGTTTTTTAGTTTTTTATTACAGTTTTATAATTCGTCCGTGGTATTTTCACCACGGAAGTGTGGTAAAAATACCACGGACGAAATGATATAAAAACATTGGTATAACAAGCTTTTTAGCCTTTTTTTCTTCTTTCCTTCTCACTCTATTTAAATAGCAATTCGTCGAAGGAATTGTGAGACTATTTTTATACTTTTTCTGTAAGGAAAAACACTAGCCTGAAGACGATAGATAGGTTGTTCAAGGTGTTCGAACGCTGTTCTTGTATGTAATACATACCATAAGGCTATAGTATGATCTGAAAATAATTGAAACAGTTTATAATATACAAGGTGAACAAGTCGAACAACTAGAATACTTACTTAAGAATATTTGTACGAGGAAGTGAACAATTCAAAAGTATCGAGCAAAGGAAAAGAGAGAATTGTGATTAGGAATCAATCAGACGGATAAAAATACGCAAATCCTAATCGAATTATAGGAAATAACAGATTAATCAAATGCTATATTAAACATTTCATATATATCCAATCCTTCAATGGAAATTCCATTTATCTGATGATAATCAGGAAAAAAGGGGATAATAGAATAAGATAAAATAAGTTATATACCCATATAATATAGTTAATAGTATATTTTTTTAGCACTCCCCCATTTACCCACAACAATAGATAGTTTTAAAAATAGAATATATAAATCCTTATAGGGGGGAGGAATTAAATTGGCAAAAAAAGTTCTCATGACCAATCTAGGTAAATTCACTGACGCACAAATCAATCTATTAAAACGATTCAAGGATATTTTAACTTTATTACCTGATAGTGCAAACATTTCCCTGAACACAGATTCGTCAGAAACGCAAAATGTAACTGTTCAACAGGAGGAAGACCTCGGTCTAACTATTTCTTTAACAACTCCACTCGGGACGCTTACGTTTTCGATCGGCTTAGATCTCAGCCTGACAGATTTATTAAATCTAATATTAGATCTCATAACCTCGTTACTCTGTGCAGCGCTTCCAGATCTAAATATTTGTCAGGAAGAAACGCCTGCTCCCTAACTCTCTATTACGTTCTTACTAGAAATCATTATACTGTCGGGATTTAATTAGGGTAACTTCCTAATATATTTATATGTTCCCAAATGAGTCATATTGAATCATGCCCCTCTCTTAATATGGGAGTGTGTTCTAATATGACTCAAATTTTCATGTCATAAAACTACCTTCGAAAGGGGATAAACAATGCACAAGTTATTTGATTTGACGAACAAAACAGCAATTGTTACAGGTGGCGGAACAGGGCTAGGGAAACAGATGGCCATTGCGTTGGCAGAAGCTGGGGCAAATGTAGTGGTATGTTCCAGAAAGATTGGGGCCTGTCAGGAAACGAGCAAACAAATCAAGGATATTGGAGCGGATTCACTTGCGCTGAAATGTGATGTGACAAATATTGAGGAAATTCAAAATGTTATACACGAAACGGAAAAAGAATTTGGAAACATCGACATCTTAATTAATAACAGTGGAACCTCCTGGATGGCCCCGTTTTTGGAGATGCCTGCTGATAAGTGGGATAAAGTGATGGAGGTCAATGTAAAGGGTGTCTTTTTATTTTCACAAGCAGTTGGAAAAGTTATGAAGAAGCAAAAGTCTGGAAAAATCATAAATATTTCCTCCATAGCTGGCATTCTTGGACAACAGGATTCCTTTATGGATGCGTGTGCCTATTCCACAAGTAAAGGGGCTATCATTTCCCTAACAAGGGACTTATCTTCAAAGTTGGCTCCTCATAATGTGCAAGTTAATGCGATCGCACCTGGATTTTTCCCAACGAGGTTAACAAAGGCATTAGGAAATGTTAGCAACCATGTTATTGCAAGAACACCTTCAGGAAAATTTGGATCCGATGAAGACTTAAAAGGGGCCGCCATATTTCTCTCCTCAAATGCCTCTAATTATGTAACAGGCCAGGTTCTAGTTGTGGATGGTGGGTTAAGTGCGACACTCTAATATTAAAATTAATATAAATGAGGATTGGTTTAAAACATTTGATTTTGATGAATTTTATAAACAATTAAAGGTTAAAGGGTTTAGGTTCGAGAATCAAGCTAATGATTATATTCAGCAATCTATCAATAAAGAATGGTTAATCCAATTGTCCTCCCTTCTCATACCTCTATTTACCCAATTCATTTCAGGTATCCAACAAAAACAGGAGTCACTCGCAGCATTGTTAAATATACCCACTAAGAGCGATCTGGCAAATACGGCTAAGCTAATAATTGATACACAAGGGAAAATTGATATGTTGGAAGAGCATATTTGGCGATTGGTCGATCTGAATGACAGGTTACTGGAGTTGAATTTAAATCACCATCAAGTGAATGAACAGTTAGGTAGAGGGGATGAAAAAGGAACAGAATCTACCTTATCAGATACAAAGGAAAATGGGAAGAGCGGGGAATGAAAGGATGGAAATAAAAGATGACAGAAGCGGACAATGTAATAAAATTAAAATTGGAAAAGGAAAAGAAGCGATGGAACAATATTGTAGGCATAACAAACATCGCTACAAATCAGGAAGGAACAAAAAGAATTCCCGTATGGAAGAAAAACAAATCTGTTTTATGGTACTATCCTTCCCCCTGTAAGAAATATAATATCCCTGTTTTCCATGTGTATTCGCTTGTGAATCAACCATATATTTTAGACTTGACCCCTGGAACGAGCCTAGTTGAAGGTTTTATTTCAAACGGATATGACGTTTATCTATTGGATTGGGGTTCGCCACAATATGAAGATAAAGATTTGACACTTGAAGATTATATTGTTGACTATCTCCACCAAGCAGTAAAGCGTGCCCTTCGTTACTCTAATGTGTCCGAAATATCGATGATTGGCTATTGTTTAGGTGGGACTCTCTCTGCTATTTATGCTACTATTTTCCAAGAACCGATTCGGAATTTAGTACTATTAACAACTCCCATAGATATGAGCCGCCCTCCTGTATTTGATAAATGGATCCAAGCAATTCAAAAAGAAGAGTTGAATTTAAACCCATTAATCGATATTTGGGGTATCATTCCAGCAGAATATATAAAATATGGGATACGGTTAGTAACTTCACCAATTTATTTTAGCCAATATTTTTCGTTACTTAGACGAGCGCATGAAAATCAATATGTTGTAAGGTGGAAATTATTTAATAAATGGACAAATGATCATATTCCCTTTTCAGGGGCACTTTTGCGAAATCTTTTAGATCTCGCTGCGGGAAATAAATTAATCAATGGTGATTTACAAATAAAGGGGAAAAGTGTATACCTTGAAAATATAACAGCTAATTTACTAGTCATTTCCACAGGTGAAGACCGTCTAGTTCCAGAGGAACTTTCCCAACCTATCATGGATAAAGTGTTTGTTAAAGATAAAACATATAAACATCTGAAAGGTGGCCATGTTTCTTTAGCTTTAAAAGGACGAATGCCCGATGTCCTACAAAATTGGCTGTCTGATAGATCCTAGGATTTCTTAGATAAGCTTTGGTCGGTCTCCACTAGTATATAGGAGTATTCGTTTCATATGACTCATCCCCTAATATAGAATGTAACTGTTATATTACCCAAATAATATAGCATTGGGAGATTTAACTTACCTCGCTTGGATACCTCCAGGTATACTCTTTTAAAAAAGTCCTGAATCGCTAAGAAGTAGACCGGGTTCTGATCTACGGTTATAATACAAGGATATGAGGCAGCCAAGTTTTTTGAAAAAGTACTTGGCTGCTTCATATCTTGATTATCTTAGATGAACATCTAGGCTATTCTCTTGCAAATCCCCTCATTGACCTTTGACTTTCACATCTACTTTCCAAGAAACATTTATTGTTTAGGATTTCGTTGTCAAATCAATGACGATACCCTAGATATCTTGATCGTTTAAGCCATCATTTCCTCTAAGTCAGGAAAACTAGGGTTGTAACGCGGTTATCACCTTATCGTTAATAAGATAATATCCAAGTAATAATGTTTCCATTTAAAGGGAACTTCTCTTTCCATATTGATTATACTTTTTGAAATTAGTAGTATTAGTTAGCAGTATATCTAAGGTTTAAGGATTCATTACAATTTCTCGGAGTAATTACATCATAACCAGCTAAAATATATAACCCTAATATTAAATTATAAAATTAATAATCTCAAAAACTATACAACAGGTATAGTCACCAAGGGGTACTGAGCGATTCTATTTTTTTGACTAATATACTTTTCTTGGGTTTGGTATTCAAAAAGTTAATAAGTAATGTTGGGTCCCTACGTACATTTTCACGGCGTTTTTCTTCTAAAAACAAACAATAAGCAGTTCCATACAGATAACCCTTTAAAGCCTCGTAAGAATAACCTTTCTTTATGCGACGTAACTTCAACGCAGACAGAGCATCAGAAATAGCTGTAAGAGTGATAGATTCCAAATCTTCCAAAGGCTTCTCAACAGTAGACTTTAAGTAAGCTAATCTTACTTTCCCAAATAACTCATATACTTTCTTTACGTTAGGAAACAATGGTTTTACAAGCATAACAAATTTATGAGGGATGTATGATGGATAAACTTCCTCGTATGTATCTTCTTTACGTATACTATGATCTTTAGTATTTGTCTTAATAAGAGTATTGTCTTCAAGGTGCTCGATTTTCTCTTCTCCTTGTACCTGTTTATCTCCATTTGTCGTTTGTGACGGAGGTAAGATTTGCACTAAATTCACCGTCTGTTTCATATCACGTGATCGTTTGGTTGGTATGATCCGTACGATTCCCATATCAGAAAGTCGTTTAAGCCATTCGCCTACTGTATCTGCTTTGTTGACGCCAAAGTGTTCCGCAATAATACTTCTTCTTCTAAAAGAAAGACCAAAATAAACACGTGAGTGATCACGCAAGTAATCTAATAAACTGATTAACTTTCGTTTCGTGCTTGGACGTAGATTACTATCTTGAATCGTATGTGCATGTATATTTACAGCTTCGCGTAATTCTTCCATGGATTGAAATGTTGCATATTCGGATTTGTCAATTTTGTCAATCACTACATCAATTTTACTTTTCGCCATAATAGTTGCTCTCCTTTGGTTTCGGAACAACAAAAAGACGCTATCGATGTGTGCATCAACAACGTCTTCCAACATTAGACGAAAAAACCGAGAATTCACTCTTGAAAAACATCCCTGTACATTGTAAAATAGCAACATACAAAAAATGTGTTTTCAAGAGAGTCTGGATTAGTGTTGATGTGGTGCGTTCACATCGACCGTAGTAGGGAGGTTGCCGCCTCACCACTATAGTCTGGGCTCTCTTTTTATTGTCCGTTCATTTATTTGATACCTATTTTAAATGGTTATGGGGTAGATTACAAGGTAATTTTTTCATATGTCGAATGATTTAGAGAATAAATGCAATAATTAACTGAGATACATGCTATAAGGTTTGTCCTTTAATTGTATACAGGGATTTATCCATATATGTAGAACTGTTCTTCAAGAGAACGCTCGGGGGTGATCCGTATGAATGAAAGAGCGTTTGGGACAAAAGAAGTTTCAGAGATGTTAAAAGTAGGTGACAGCACGCTTAGAAAATGGTGCATTGCTTTAGAAAAAGAAGGCTATACTTTTACAAAAGGTGTAAGAAATAGTAGAGCATTTATTCAGAAAGATATTGTTGTTTTAGAGGATATAAAATTACTTTTACAGGAAAGTGGTATGAATTTGGAAAGTACTGTAAAGGTTACTTTGGCAAAACATCATAGTGAAAATATGATTAAGAATGATAGCGATAATGGCGAAAGAACGCCACTTGTTCTCCAAGAGAACGGATCTAAGATAAGGAATAATTTAAAGGTTCAAGGACAGTTGCTAGAACGGGTAGAACGCTTAAAGAATATTGAAGAAAAATTAGATTATCATAATAAATTGCTTTTAGAAACACTCCAGGAAATACAAAATCCAAAAAAATAACAGCTGTTACTAAAGAGAAAAGGTGGTGGGAATTTTGGAAGTAAAGTCACCTACGATACCTTGGAAAATACTTTCAAGCTCAAGTCCATTGGATAAAGAAACATTTACTGTAGCTCCAACTGTCAAACCAAATAGAGATTTTCTTCCTTTTCCTGTGAAATTTAAATCCCCTTTATTATCTTGTTCTCTATCCTCATTATTGTTTCTATTTCTTCCACAAGACAGGTTATCTTCAAAAAAGTTTCTTTTATCTTCATGTCTTCTTCTATCATCGTTACATTTATTAAATATCATTTCATCCCAACTCATATAGTTTTTCCCCTTTTAATAAATTTAACTACATTTTATTAGTATTCTTCTAACAAATTTGTACTTGTACTATGTAACTAAATTTAATAAAGAATAGAATACTAAAAGTATTAAAAACAAAAAAACATAGGGAAATCTCCTAAAAAGAAGGTCTCTCTATGTTTATAAAAGTAATTACTAAAAGCTTTTATAAATATTATCTATAGAATTTCCTTTATATAAATCTAGTCATTTTTTTGCAATATGATAAATAATACTTAGACTAAAAAGGATGATATCTAGGCACCGAAGAAGTTACCAGAAGCACCAACAATAATTAGTAAAATAAACAATACAACAATCAAAGCAAAACTATTCATATTTTCACCTCCATAGTCTTGATACTTTAGGATATGTACAAGCCATAGAAGTGTTTGTACTAAATTACTAATATCTTAAATGTGACTGCTAAATAAAAGTGGCTCTTTCTCACTTTTGGTGAAGACAAACGTGACCATATGTGAAAGGTATACATTGTTTTTTTGAAAAAATAATTCCATCTATAGTAATGGCAGGAGCACTCGTTTTTTCAACAATTCATCACTTGCACGACCATACATCATACGTTTTAACATTTTTACACGATGTATATGTCCTTCACATAGCCCATTACTTAAAGGGTCAACACAAGCAGCCATTACCCCTTGTAAATCCTTTTCTATATAGGTTATAAAGGTGTTGAGAGCTGGAAATGAATAGATTTTACATGTTTCTATCCAGGTAGGTATGTCTTGATTGTGGCGTTTACTCATGATCTTTCTAAAACTCTGTGTAACTTCGAATAATTGAGGTATAAGTGGAAACTCTTCTAAACATGCCGAAGGTAATGAGTCTAACCAGTCCTTATTTTTTTCACTCCATATTTTCCATAGTAAGGAGGCGCGAGACAGGGAATGCGTCGTGGCACATGCTCTATATTCATGGCGAATTCTCGAAATCGCTTCATTTAAAGTAGAGCGACATCCTGTATAGCCTATCTTTCTAAGTTCTTGCTCCATATCATTTGTCGTCCATCCATCTATGTTCCATTGGCGTAATTGATCCAGAAATGGATCTAATAGACGCGCACGACTAATAGGCTCTTTTTTCTTGCGTCTCAAATCTTTGTAGACCGTATTGCGAGAGATATTCATATGACGAGAAATCCGAGCAATGGATTTCCCTTTAGTTTTCCATTCTTTCACTTCTAAGCTACGCTGCCAAACCTGTTCTGCATACAGGTTGCGTTGAATGTCTGTCTTGCGGATAATAAGTGGTTCTGGTGTATGATTTTTATATTCTGTTTTTCTCCACATAGAAGGAAAGGATTGTTGTAAGGTCTCTCTAATTGCTGTAAACAAACCTTTCAGTATATGCCAACGGTCCGTAATCTGATAAGCATGAGGAAGTGCTTGAGAAATAGCCTTAGCGTATGTTGAAGAACCATCTCGAGTGACAGTTTGAATAGTAGGGTGCTGTTCGAGCCATTTTACTACTGTTTCTTTATCTCTACCATTTAAAATAGCGATGGGTCTTCTGGTTTCTTGATTGATAATAATCGTACCGTAACGACAACGTTTCTTGAATGCAAAGTCATCGATACCAATATGAACCGGCGGTTCATAAGAAGGCAGTTTCAATTTATGAAGAAGGCGTAAAAGTGTGTGATGACCGGTTACAATACCTAGGTGCTTAGACAGCCGAGATGCTACTTTACAGCTCGTAGATAGGGCAATCGACTTCAACATCTCTTGTAAACGTTTTGTTTTTCGCTGATAGGTCCCTAACCAAGTAAATCTTTCTGTGAAAATAGCCTGTGGGCAACTACATTCATCGCAAAAAAACTTACGCGTTTGTATTTGTATATACGTTGATTTTCCATACGCCGGCACATCCTGAAGAGACCGAACATATCGGCTGTGAATACGGTGAGATAGAGTATGACAAGAAGGACATATGCAAGAAGAACTTTTAGATTTTACTAGATACATATAAGATTGATCTTCTTGTATAACGCGTAAGTATTCTATGTTAGTGAAAGAGGAAAAAGGCATGTTGCGATTCTCTCCTTTTTATTTCACTATATCATCTTTAAAGTACCTTCACCAAAAGTGAGAAAGAGCCATAAAAGTGAACAAATTTTGCTAATTTAGTGTGAACACTTTTTTTCCAGTTAAAGACGTGCACTTTATATGGAGAGGCGTACATGATAGCCTTATGTAGGCAGCATAACCCTTGTTATGACGGACTTTTTTTAAAACATCAGTACGTAGAGGCTCCATGTCAAGTGACGATGGACACGTGCTATTTTCCAGAAAAGTGTTAACTCTTATTTAGCATAAAGTGTTCACGTAACCTTGGCGGTCACATAAATAATCAACCTTTGTCCAATTCTATGTTTTTATTGATTTAATAGGCAGTTGTACAAGCTCTTTTAAGTTACTTGCATAAGATATATTAAGCCCATACCTCCTTTGAAATCAAAGACCTGTTACTTATTTTTGCGTTGTAGATAGTGTAACAGGTCTTTGTACTTATCTTGTAAACTGATTACCTTGAGGTAATCTTTAAGTCTTTAGACTAATATAAAAATAGCCTTGCAATTCTATCTATGGAACCACTTTGGTTGGTTAAAAGGTTGTTCGCGCTGTTCGAGATACACAAAACTCTTTTGTTACGGTCTATGTGTCGGTTCTGGTGCAAAAACATTTACTAAAAGCATAGAGCCATTCATTTCTTTCGAATTTGAGGATTAAGCAGCTAGTCCAAACAGTTTATGGATGAATTCTTTTTGATTTTGGGCAGACTTCATCTGCTGTTGGTGAACCTGCCTCTTTTTTATCACATGCATAGCTTCAACACCACTCAATATAGAAGTAGTTGTTTCATACGACTTGAATCCCTACATAGAACGCACACGTTTCTTAATGAAACGGTGATCTTGTTCTTCTATATTATTGAGATATCTAACTTGCCTTATTTGTATGCCTTCAGGCATACGTTTCTCTTTTTTTAACTTTTGAATCGCTACAGGATAGGCTGTATTTTTATCAATTGTTATGACACGAGGTTTACAAATATGAGAAGCAGCTAGGGCTTTCTTGAAAAATCGCTTAGCTGCTTGTTTATCTCTTGATTCACTTAGATGAAAATCAATGGTATTCCCTTCTGAATCGACTGCACGATACAAATACATCCATTGACCTTTTACTTTCACATACGTTTCAATGACTCCCCAGGAGTCATTGGTTGTCTCAATATGGCGTCGTACTCTTTCGTCTAATTCAGGACCATATTGATGAACCCAACGCATAATGGTGGTGTGGGCGATAAATAAACCTCGTTCCTCCATCATTTCCACCAAATCACGAAAACTGAGGTTAAACCGTAGGTACCATCTTACTGTTAATAAAACCATATCAGGCTGATAGTACTTCCATTTGAATAGGTTTTGCTTTTCCATACTGATCACGTCCTTTTTTAGAGTACTAGTATCAGTATGTCCAAGTTTGGGAGATTACTTTCAGGTATTTTAAAGTTTTTGCACCATAATCCATTCAATATATACTGAAATCGTTTGGCTGTTCGACCCGTTCAAACGCTGTTTGTTCTTGTAACACTAAAAAATTACATCTTTAATTTCATACCTGCTTTTTTATTTATATTTCCTATTAATTATCCCTACTGTACTTATAAATAAAGCATAAATAACAATAAAAGTAATTTATTTCCAGTTAGGTTATCTTTTAAATAAACGACTAAGGAAACCTTGTTCTTTACTTGTAGCAACCATTTTCTTTGTATCAAGTATATCTTTAGCTATTGTAGTTAATTGTTGATCCCTTTGTTCTTGATATTCTCTCTCTTTATATAATTGTTGCTTCAAAGATTCAATATACTTTTGTTGCTGTTCAAACTTTCTGTTAGAGTCTTCTCTTAATAATTTTAATTCACTAATTAGTTGTATATTAAATTCCTTTTGCTGTTCGAACGCCGTTCGAATACTGTTCAACTCTTCTATTACTAAAGGTTGTTCACCTCGAACAACTTCTGTTCGAGGTTCCTCTTTAACTGTTGATAATACAACCTCTGCAGCATCATTAGTTGTTACACCTTTAGTATGAATAAGATCTTTCATCCATCTTAATAAAGTAATATCTTGTTCGAGGAATGCTCTACTGTTGTTCAACCCTTTTGTAAAAACATGACCGAATTTTTCTAATGCAATACAATATTTTCTTATACTACTACTACCTAAAGCTTCTGCTCCTTCTCGTCCCCAGTAAGCTGGTTCATTCAACACCCCCCTCGCATGGAAAACAAAATTTATGTTCGGCCATGTACTTACTCTTGAAGGTGTGGATCGGTGTCTTCGCTTAGCGTGATCATGGGTTATTTTGTTATCACAGTTCCTCGACTTCCCCAATTATTTTGCATAACGTTCGATCAAAGTGTTGAATGGAATCCGAACACTTTCACATCATTTAGATGTTCTTATTAATTAAGTTTTCGGGATGAAGTTCTCAATCGATTTGTTCACGAAAGAAAGCCAACTTTTCAATTTGTTCTTTTAAAAACTCTTGTCATGAGATCGCTTTTTCTTTCGCCCTCCCCTCGATTTTCTTCACCATAACAGGGTCTACATTTCTGATTTCAACCTTCATTTCCTTCATCCTCTCTTCTTGATTGAGTGGTCTACCCCAAAAAGTTAGAAGAGCATAAGGGGTTTTTTCTATCATCGGGGGATGATAGGCTGGGCAAAGCCCAGCAAAACAGCCTTTTCACCTTAAAAAGTGTGATATCACAAAAATCACCAATCTGTCGACCTGCTGTCGATATACTGTTGAGCCCTTGTCGATATAAAATCCCCTCACTGTCGGCCTCGTGGGTATACGCGTTCCTTCAATGTCCCCTCAACTTTCACAAAAAACGCACACGTTCTTTATCCGTTCCGTTATTAAAAAATGAGGGGGTAGGCGTACCACCATCGACCATTTTTTCATACAACTCCACAGCTGCTTTGATTGAAGATACCTCTAACTTTCGTAAGATTTTTCTTCTGATTTTCTTGATCATTTCTTCATCTTTATGTAAAATCTTTGCTGTCTCACGAACACTACATTGATCCAGAGCAAGCTCAAAAACTTCTCGTTCATTTCTCATAAATTGATGTAAAAGGAGTTGTTCTTTTAATCGAATATAGTCTTCCTTCATCACTTGTAAGTCCGTCATTTCATCAACTAATTCATTAGCAATAATTTTTCAGTCCGTTCCATGATTAAACCCTCCTGTTTTTTGAGGACACCCATGTTATAATAAATCTTCTTCGTTATTATTTAACATGGGATGCTTTCCTGACCGGGAAGGTGCTTTTTTCCTGTTTAAATACATTACTTTTCCTTGAAATCGTTATAGAGTTCTTCCTCTAGTAGAAATGCTAATTTAAAAATGGTTCTTACGGAAGTTTGGGGAAGAGGCATTTTGGTTATTAGGTTAGTATAATAACCTAAGGAGTGTGCTTTATATGAATTCTCTTTCCTGGTCTTCTCCCGATCCTTATTTGGATCTTGTCCATATTTCTTCTATCGACAATGCTCTGCTATTAACTGTAAAAAGCACCCGTGCTTCCGCCCCTTGCCCCAACTGTTCAACGTACAGCTCCCGCCCTCACAGCCGGTATACTCGAAAAGTACAAGATCTCCCCATCAGCGGGCAGCCTGTCCAGCTGCTCGTCCTGACAAGAAAGTGGTTTTGCGAAAATGTAACCTGTCGGGTGAAAGTCTTTACTGAACGATACGAAGGCTTCTCGTCAAGTGGAAGAAGGACACGAAGAACGGAAAGTGTTCTGGAGAAAATCGCTTTTTCTACCAGCTGCTTAGCGGCTGAAAAAGTAGCTAAGGCTGCCCATATTCCAGTCAGCCATGATACACTTCTGACATTGATTCATCGAAAGAATATATCATTAGAGGTGTCACCCTTTTATCGGACTTGGTGATTTTGCTTTCCGCAAAGGAAACACTTATGGAACACTGATCTGTGACCTTCAAACGAACAACCCTTTGGCTATTCTTCCCGATCGTTTGCCGGAAACGGTCACATCCTGGATAAAGGAACATCCATCTATTGAGGTAATCAGCCGTGATGGATTTACCGGATACCGACAGGCAATCACAAAAGCGAATCGCTCGATTCTTCAAGTGTATGACCGGTGGCACTTTATTCAAAATGCAAAGAAACAGCTGGATTCTTTTCTGGCAACTATGGTGCCTTCGTCCATTAGCTGGCAGGAACAGCCTAAGAGATCCATGAAGGATTCTCCCCCATTGACTCGGCTAGAACAGCGAATAAAAAATCGACAAGAACAGAAATGGCTGCTTATTCAGGAAATCAAACAGGCTTATAAGAAAGGGCAAAATATATCAAGACTCGCAAGAGAATATGAACTGGATCGAAGGACAGTACGTAAGTATATAAATATGAACGGGCCGCCGTCTTTCACAAGAGAGCGAACAAAAGCCGCCAATCCCTATTATGATCAGATCTATAAGCTAGAGCAGGAAGGAAATACAGTAAAAGAAATTTATTCTATTCTCCAGGAACAGAATTACAAAGGAACCTTTTCATCTGTACGCACAATTGTGGAATCTATACGCAAGAAACGAAAGCATCATCTGTCACAAGAAAATGCTTTTCATCTTTCGCGCAAGAAATTAAGTTCCTGGTTATGAAAGCTCGCTGTTGACCTTTCTGAAGAAGAAAAGAAGCTTTTGAAAAAATGTTGTCAGCTTTATCCGCAATTAGACAGCCTTTATTCTACTATTCAAGCTTATCGCGAAGCGATTAATAAGAGAGATTATGAATCTCTTTTGTTATGGCTTAAAGGTCAGTTATCAAGCCGTAATCAGCCGTTTTATTATTACGCTTTTCGGTTGCGAAGTGACCTGCAAGCGGTGAAAAATGCCTTTACTATGTCTTACAGTAATGGCCTTTTAGAAGGGCAAATTAATCGTCTGAAGACGATCAAACGAATGACTTATGGCCGTGCGGGTTTAAATCTTTTAGAGAAGAGAGTTTTATATCGTCTTTAAACATTATTTCAAAAAAATACAATATCTTTTAAAGACGTTTGATTTCTGGTTTCCCCAAACTCCCGTAAGAACCATAATTAAATTATCATTTATACTTGGAGAGAAACATATATACTTTATCACGCCTGTTGATTATCTAATTTATTCCAATAAAACTAAATAAAAAAGAGAGATTCTCATGTAAAATGTAAGTTACCATACCAACATTTACGAAACGAGGAATCTCTCATGAACAAGAATACCACATCGCTACATCTCATTCAAAACTTTCTTTCCGAAACTGAACTTCAAACGATTCTAGCCGAGTTTGGTTTTGTTGACACAGCCAGAAAATGTACCGTGTCAACGCTTATTTCCTATTTGATTGGTGCAGCGACAAACGAATGGAAAAGCTTACGTCATGCAGCCGATGTTGGGCCAAGTTTTGGACTCATTTCCATTGATCATTCTTCGCTTTCCAAGCACATGAAGGCCCTTAATTATGCCATTATGAAACGTATTTTTGAAGTCATTGTCGGGAAGCTCAATCGAGCTACTCGTCGCACACTCAAGATGAAAAAAATACCGATGGCAGTGGACTCGACAACGGTAACAGTCGGGAAGACACGCCTACCCTGGGCGATTTATCACGGCGAACGCGCAGGCATTAAACTGCATGTTAGCTTCACCAACGAAACCGCGATGCCTCTTCAAGTCGTTGAAACAACAGGGTTAAAAAATGACGGACCAGTTGGTGCATCCCTTGAGGACAAACGCTTTATCTTCATAGGCGACCGTGCCTATTTTTCAATTGAGAAAGTCGATCGCTACGTGACAGAGAACGAAAAACAACATTTTGTCATTCGCTTAAAAGAGAATATCCAATTAAATCGCAAAAAAGCGCTGAAAGGTACGCGTAAAAAAGACTCGAATGTGACCGACGATTTTACGTGTATCCTTGGCACCCCACAAAAACAGACAAAGACACGCCATCGTGTCGTGCAATTTACCGATCATGAAGGTAAGGAGATACGCGTTGTGACAAGCTTGATGAACGTCACGGCAGAAGAAATTGCCGACATGTATAAATCACGCTGGGCCATTGAATCGTTCTTTCGCTGGATCAAACAACACTTAAATGTACCCATTTTATTCGGTACAACACCAAACGCTGTGTTCAATCAGTTGTTCACTGCACTTATCGCCTATGTTTTACTAAAGTTTTTACATATACAAGGGAGTAAGAAAAACACACGAAAATCCTTATCATTCACAGGGTTCACACGTCTGTTTCTTTGCGCTACCCTGCCTTTAGAATGGCGAATAGCCATCCATGAAACACTTGAATTCTATCGAAAACTATACGAGGGAGTTTCTGGATGATCAACACGTGTGATACTTTATATATGTTTCAGACCGTGGAAAACCCCCACTCTAACCCATAGGTTAGAGTGGGGGTTGTTGTTTATTTAGTGAAAAAGCCTTGCTTATTAAACCGGACATGGTCCTTGCCTTGTCCAGTTTACCAATTTTTTAAGATTCATAGCTGCAAATGTAAGCATCGCTTGCATTGAAACTTTTTTAAACCCCCTAGGGGTTGTCCAACGCATGCCATGCTTTTCCTTTGCGTCCACAAACACTCTTTCAATCGTTTCTTTACGTTTTGCGTATAGCCTTCTATTCAAATTTGTATGCCTCAGGTGCTCGGTTTCCTCTATATAATCTTGCCACATATGTCGATGAATCCACTTCGTATGATTTTGACTTTGAGTGTACGATTCTAGTAGAGGATAATTTTTTCAGAGTTGAGGATGGGAAGCATATTGTCGGTATCAATCTCGGGTGGTTGTACGGTATGAAAAGATTTGTCCTTCGGGACAAATCTAGTGATTAAAGTGTTCATCATACCCATACTCTTCTTTTTTGAGGTAGCCTTCTTTTCTCCTTGGTCTTGTATAAGGCCTAACAGGTCGAATGTTTTGATTAAGGTGTTTTATATCCAGCATCTACAGCTACAGCCTTTGGCTTTCCCACTTTCTGGATCGGTTGTGCTGATCTTTATTTCTTTTACCTCTTCCCTATTCTATGGGGGAAAGACTTTTTTCTGTGTCCCTCATGATCAATATTGATTTCTTCATCTAACTGAACTGGATAACTTCTTGTTTCCACTCGAGCTACTTTTTTCTCAAACTGCTTTTTATTCGTATTGGCTTTTACATGCGTTAAATCAATAAAAGCAACATCCGGATTGACCAATCCTTTTATTATAGCTTCTTTTAAGATTCGATAAAAAATCTGTTCAAAAAGAGCTGTATCTTGAAAACAACGAACATAGTTTTTACCGAAGTAGAGAAGTGTGGGATTTTCTCTGTAAAGGTATACCCAATAAACCAACGGTAAGATACGTTCGTTTCAATCTCTTTAATAGTTTAGCGCATTGAACGAATACCGAATAGATATTGGATGAACACCATTTTAATCAAGACAGCAGGGGCAATACTTGGTCTCCCATTATCTAAACAGCATTTATCTTTTACTAAATCATAAATAAATTCAAAATCGATGGCCTGTTCGATCTTCCTTACTAAATGGTCTTTCGGGATCAACTGGTCCAACGCTACCATCTTAATTTGATTTCCACCCTCTTCTAAGTGTTTAGATAACATCATATACCCCCACAAAATCAATCTCCTCTCTCCATTATATAAAAAAGCTTGTAGACAGAAGTTCTTTCTTGGACTTTGTCTACAAGCTGAAACATATATACTTTATACATGTTTATTTTATATAAAAAGAGGAATACTTATCTAGTCTCTAATGACACATTAAGAAAGCATAATTATTTTACAGTTAGTTTAGGATTGCCGGGAATTAGTTTACATAACAGGAGCTATCAGAAATAAATATAAACGGTCCCCCTGAAGTGTAGGCTCTTATTTATAAACTTTGAGAAGCCTCAAATCTTTTAAAATCTTTGTATAGGGTTCCTCAACGTTCCCATCCTCTGCTTTCATTGCGCTCCCTCTCAGTGATTCAACATTTTCCAGAATTCTGTTTATAGCATTAACAAAATGTTGGTCTTTCTCATCCTCTGTAATGATCCACATTTTCTTGACTATCCTCCCCACTCCATCATCTCCTCTCACTTTCTAATTTATTTTGAAAGCATGGTCAAAATGACATTGTCTTTCAACGGTAAACCGTAGGACCGTGAAGTCAAGAATTTAAGGAGTTGAGAGACACATTACACCTGAAACCTCAAATGAGTGGATTGGGGGAGCTTTTGAAGTAATCCAACGGGCTTCCGTTGGTCAGCGTTTGGGGAGCGAAACCCCATACGTAGGCATGGATGCGATATAGGCATACAAGTGTCGAAGACCGCCCCTTTACGTAATAAAGTATAGTTATATTAACCTTTCGTATGCAAATGTATGAAGTAAATAAAAAGATTATTGCTTACATTGTTGCAATCCCTTTTGGGAAAAAATATTGAAAATTGAATTTATACCCTTTAAACTGTATACAAATTAACCGAACGAGTGACTTGTATTTTAAGGGGATGGGGAATGTTATGACGGAAACAGCACCTGGATTCAAGCGATTGAATACGGATATCCTGGAAGAATTGTTTAATGGATTTGCTACGGTTTGTGCTCCCCGTAAAAATAATGTGCAATTAGATAAATTAGCTATGGGACTATTTTAAGATTCTTTAAAGAATCTTAAAAATCAAAATGGTAAAAAAACAAATATTTTATGGGAACAGATGTCACTATTAATCTATATATCCTCTCCATTGTAGGTGCACGAAATCCCTGATCTTTAGCCACTCCTTCTATTATGTAATGAAAAAGGCCTTCTCCATCTGGTAGGAAAGCCTTTTTACCTCTCTTCTCTTTTTAAAGAGGGAGCCGATAAACTTAGCTAAGTTTACTCACAGGCTATTATTAATGGATCCTTCTAATTTCACTTAAATGAGTAATAGGGATTAAAAATCCTGTGATTTTCCTTTGGTGTAAATGTCGATACTTCACATACTATAGTGAATATATTTTATACGAAAGTTATTAGGAACTTTATTATTTATTTATCCTAGTTCCCTCAATAATTAACGTATATTTACATCCATTTCCTTTAGATTTCTACTCCAATCTCCTGATTACAGGATGTCTAGTCTAACAACGATAGCGACGAGAATTTTAATTAACAATTGTATATTAATGGCTAGATCTGTATCATTTGTAGTAATCTGAACATTTTTAGATCCTTCTATAATCGTTTTTTGAGAATTACGTTGTCTAGTTTTGATAATTTGCTTGAGGTCGTGGACGACCTCGTTGGCTCGATTAGTATCCCCAATGGTAATACTAAGAACAATTGCAATTGCAACCTGAATTCCAACTTGTAAGGAGACAGCCGCCTGAGTATCAGTGGTTGTGACATCGACGCCTTCAGAATCTTTAATTATAATCCATTCAAACGAACCCTGTTCATTGGAGACGACTTGATCCCCTTCTTGAAGCACAGTCTCATCGTTGGGGTCATCGCAGTGATCTAAAGCACGCCATTTTTTATCTGTTGTCATATTATTCACCTCTTTTGTTTTTTATAAAATATCAATTATGACTACCAATGCTACTAGTACCTGTAGCAGAACTTGAATATTGATTGCCAAATCCGTGTCTGTAGTTGTTACTGTAGCGTCTTTGGAATTACAAATAAGAATCTTCTGTTTGTTGGTTTGATCAGTGTTGAAGTATTGTAGGAGCTCGTGTGACACAGATTCGCCTCGCTCTGTATCCCCAATCGTGATGCTAAGGACCAATGCAATTGCTAACTGTAAACCCACTTGCAGGGAAATTCCAGCTTGCGTATCCGTGGAGTTTACTGTGATATTACAGGAATCCTTCACCCAAATTATTTCGTCTGATTCTTGATCCATAGATGAGAATAGCCCTCCATCTTGTAAAACAGTTGCATCATAGTTGTTCTCCAAAGAATCAAACTGATTGATATTACTACCTTCATTATCTCTAACGGTAGGACTATAATCATAATTTGATCCATGCCCATCCTTGTAAAAATTGCGACGTTTTTGGCTAGGAGAATGATCAGTACGGTAACGCCAAGATGATGCCATATTAACACTCCTTTTTCTATAGTATAGGATAGCATATGGATTTTGTGTCTAGTGAGACTGTGCATATTCACTAGCGTATTTAACTATTTTCAAAAATAAAGAAAACACCTATGAATAGGTGTTTTCTTTGTATAATTCTATTCACTTGACTCAGTGGACTTTTGTTTCCCTTTACTGAATTGATCAACTTGTTCCTTCAAGTCCTCGACCAATTCCCTCAGCATTTGTTTCTGTTCATCCGATAAGTTCTTTTTTACATCCTCAGTCTTAACGCCATTCTTTCTTAAGATATTACCAACCATTAAATCTACAACCTTATCGGGGACCATGTTTGCCTGTTGCTTAGTTGATTGTTGTTTTGGTGAATCACTCATATATATTTTACCCACCTTTCTTTGATATGTTTCATACTATGGTATGCAACTATGTGGATATTAGATACTCTATGTAGTTGTCTTAGTCCTTGGGACCTTAAGCCCTATGATATAAAAAAAACAATAGGGGTGATTTTGGGAACGAGGAAGGACAAATTTGGATATAAGTCTGATTTCCTTAAAAGGGGAAAACTAAGTAATAATTTGAATTAAAAAATTGGGAAACTACAGATCCTTTCCCATTTTAGTACTTTATTGTTCTGATCATTATAGTAGAAAATTCGCATACAAATTGGACAATGGTGATTATTGTAAAAATACTCTTGATAAGATAGTTAGCCAAACGCCGTTACCTCTTTAACATCAATTTCATAGATTATTATGAAATATACAAATTAATAGAGGTGAAACAATGTTTGGTTACTCAATGGTTACAATGGTACGAAAAAATGCTCACAAGTTAGATCGTCCGTTACGTGAAATGCTATTAAACTTTTATAAACCTTTTAAATGGACTCCCTGTTTTTTGCATAATGTACTGGAGGGATGGATGAGAAAAACAAAGAAGTTACAGTTGGTTGTAGAATTTGAGGAAAGTGAAGCCTCCTTTAGGACAGCCTTTACTGAGGTGAACAAAATTGCTAGAAAGCATTTTGGATGCAAAGTCAGAAAAGAGTTTCCATTGGTATCATGTATAAGTGCAGAAATATCACCCTTGGCATTAGAAGAAATACTCAATAATTGTACCTGTATAAAAAAGGTATACTTAAATCGTGAAGTTCAGGCATTGCTAGATGTGGCCATTCCATCTGCTAATGCAAAAAATGTCGTGAGAAATGAAACAACACTAACAGGTGAGGGAGTGACTGTAGCAGTTATTGATACCGGGATTCACCCCCATCAGGATCTTCAAGGTAGAATTGTAAACTTTGTTGATTTTGTTAACCAGCAAACGGAACCTTATGATGATAACGGACATGGGACCCATTGTGCTGGGGATGTAGCGGGTAACGGAGCAGCCTCCTCAGGGAAGTATATCGGACCTGCACCTAAAGCGAATGTAATAGGTGTCAAGGTGTTGAATAAAATGGGATCGGGATCATTAGAGACAGTCATGGAAGGGATTGATTGGTGCATTAAATACAATGAAGATCCTAATAATACCCCTAAAATCGATATTATTAGTATGTCATTGGGTAGTCCCCCGACAGCATATGACAGGGAAAATGATGACCCTATGGTTCAATATGTGGAGTTAGCATGGAATAGCGGAATAGTTGTTTGTGTAGCAGCAGGTAATGATGGGCCGGACGAAGGGACAATTGCGAGTCCAGGCATCAGTGATCAGATTATTACTGTTGGAGCTTTGGATGATCGAGACACAGCAGAAACAAGGGAAGATGACGATGTAGCAAGCTTTTCAAGTAGGGGTCCTACACCATATGGAGTAACAAAACCTGATATTTTAGCCCCAGGTGTTAATATTGTCTCATTAAGGTCCCCTAATTCCTATCTGGATAAGTTACAAAAATCTAACCGAGTGGATTCCAATTATGTGACCTTATCGGGTACTTCGATGGCAACACCCATATGTGCAGGGGTTGTAGCCTTAATTTTGGAGGCTACCCCAGACGCCACACCGAATGAAGTAAAAGAGCTTTTAAGAAATGGTGCCACTTTATGGGGAGAACGAGATCCTAATATATATGGATCAGGTTATATTAATGCCGACAATTCTATTCCCATGTAAACCAAACAAGAACTATGTCATGTTAGGAGTTCTAATTCAAAAATAATTTGATAGGAGCATAGAATTTACGTAGATGCTTTAATGACAGATTATGTATAAGTTCAACTTTACTTTGGACTAAATTCTACTAGTGGATAAACTTGTCCTTTTTATCATATGCGTGGTTTTAATACCACTTCATTTACCCCTAATATAGAACGTACACGCTTCTTAATGAACCGTCATTCGTATTCTAATAACATCATTAAGAAACTTAATTTATCCCATTTGGATACCTTTAGGCATACTTTTAAAGAAATCCCGGATTGCTAAGAAATAGACTCAGTTCCAATCTACGGTTATAACACAAGGGATACAAAGATATGAGGCAGCCAAGTTTCTTGAAAAAGTGCTCGGCTGTTTGTTTTGTTTATATCCTGATTCCCTTAGACGAAGTTTTCACGCTGGTATTGTGGGAATTAAACACGCTGTTGGGAATGGATCGTATAAAAACTATTGGTTAAAATACTATTTTCAAAAAGAAAGGAGGATGACTACATTGATAACCCTTCGTGAAATTTTTCCCCAAAAATCTAATAAAGTAAAAACTTTATTATTCCTCACTATCTTTTTTACCGTGATTTTTGTAAACCTTATAGATAAGTTAATCAAATGTGAATTAGAGACTTTTGATACAACAGTTACTAGTTGGGTTCAGTCTAGTATCAATCCAGAGCTTACAAAATTGATGAAAATAATCACTTCCTTCGGTTCATCTAGGATTATTTTAACGGGGATAGCTATTTTGGGTGTAATTATGGTTTTAAAAAAACAAAAATGGAAGGCTCTGTTTCTAATCTTTTTCGTAGGGATTGGAGGACTTGTTAATCTATTGTTAAAGTGGATTTTCAAAAGACAAAGACCAACTGCTTATCGATTGATTGGGGAAAGAGGGTATAGCTTTCCAAGTGGTCATTCAATGGTTTCCCTTATATTTTATGGTATGATCGTTTGCCTTTTCGTCTCTAATACGGGCTGGGTATTAAAAACAATAAGTTCATTACTTATATTTTCTTTGGTTATGCTGATCGGTATTAGTCGAGTCTATCTTGGTGTTCACTATCCAAGTGATATTTTAGCAGGATTCACTGCTGGGAAAATTCTATTAACAATCGGTTTTATAATTTATGAGGTTTTCATGAGGATGAAAAAAGGGAAACAATATCCCTAAAAGCATTGCAGGCATTTTTATAAAAATAGTCACCTTATTTAATCCGTCCCATCCTATATCAAATAGATACTCATAAAGCATTACAAATCTCCCATGCAATAGTCAATCAGAGAAAATATTTATCATCACAGAATTTGATATATATATAAATTATTAAAATTCAAAATATGATTAGATATTCAAAGAGGCAAACGCCTAGATTTTGAATATACCCACCATTTCTATTGATGATTTTGTTTTTTTACGGTCTGAATAACTTTCCATAGAAGGTTATTATGTATATAAAAAGGGCTGAATAGTGAGACAAGTATACAATCATTTCCTTATCTACTCCATATCATATATAGAGAAGCATAGGAGGAGTGATCAAAATGAACAGATGTTATATGGAAAAGTGTAAAAGGGGACATCAATACCCACATGAAGCAAAATTAACCCTAAAAAAAGCTTTTAACAAACTTGTCCAAGAATGTTTTGAAGATGATCATAAAAAAGTAAATCATTCTTGTTGTTGTAAAAATCGTTAATATTACATTACAAATCTTCTAAAGGTTCTTGTGCAATAATGATTTGGTAAAGGAATCAAATCTATATAGATATTTCTATGAGGGGTACCTTTAGCAAAACGCGGATTTACAACGCTAAGGAATATAAATATAAAAATAATCAAATTTTGTCATTATAAGAACGAAAACTTGCAGATACGCCATTTCAAAAAGCATACTTTATGACACATGGAAAAAGAAGAAGATTTCCTATGTCATAAAGTATGCTTTTAAATTTTGAAACATTTCAAATCACTGATATACTTTTTGACATAGATTCATAGTTTTTGAAAGGAGAAGATATGCTTGAAACTTGGATATGCCCGTGTCTCATCTAGAGATCAAAATCCAGAACGACAATTAAAAAAATTTCGTGAACTTGCAATTGAAGATCGTTATATCTTTATTGATAAACAAAGTGGAAAAGACTTTAATCGCCCACGGTATCAGGCCATGCTGCTCATTATTCGTGAAGGCGATTTAGTTTATCTTGATGCATTAGATCGGTTAGGTAGAGATTATCATGGCATTATTGAAGCATGGAAATACATCACAAGAACTTTAAAGGCAGATATTGTGATATTAGAAAATGAGACGCTTTTTGATAGTAGGAAATTCCGTGGTATGGGTGATATAGGAAGGTTAATGGAAGACCAATTCTTAAGTCTTCTTTCTTATGTTGCAGAGCAAGAACGGAAAAAAAATAAGCAACGGCAGGCCGAGGGAATAGAAGTAGCAAGGAACAAGGGTGTAAAGCTAGGAAGACGTAAGTATGAGATTAATGCAGATTTCATTCAAGTTTATGATGAATGGAAAGCAGGACTATTAACTGCCACAGAAGGAATGAAGCGTATTGGTTTAAAACCAAATACCTTTTATAGACGTGTAAAAGAGTATGAAGATCAGAGAGAGGTGAACTTACCTTGCGGGGAAAAGAACTTCTTACGCCAGACCAACGGCTAGAATGGATGGCACCTCCTCATGGTGATGGAGAACTCGCTATTCATTATACTTTTTCTCAATATGATTTAGAGATTATTAATCGACATCGTCGGGACTACAATAGACTAGGATTCGCTATACAACTAGCACTGGTTCGTTATCCAGGCTGGAGCTTAACAGATATAAAAGTGGTTCCAGGCGCTTTACTTAACTACGTGGCGAACCAGATCGACATTGACCCAGATATATTTCCTTTATATGCCCGAAGGGAAAATACGTTATGGGATCACTTGAAAGAAATTCGTCAAGAATATGGATTTACTACTTTTACAACAAATCATTATCGTCAGCTGCTGCGATACTTATTTTCATTAGCACTAGAAAACGGGAATACAGCTTACTTAATTGATGCAGCATTAAATAAATTACGCCGATTGAAAATTATTCTACCTGCTATTACAACGATTGAACGAGTGGTATGGGAAGCCCGCCATCGTGCTGAAGAACGAATTTACCAGCAAATTTTCAGTGATTTAACTTCTTATCAAAAACAAAAATTAGACAAGCTTATTAAACCTGTAGTTGGTACTGGAAAAACAACACTTGGTTGGTTAAAAGAAACGACAGGACAGTTTTCCCCAGATGCTTTTCTAAAAGTTATTGAACGATTAGAGTATATACGAAGGTTAAAATTACAAATTGACACAAAAGGAATTCATTCAAATCGGTTAAGACAGCTTTCTCGTTTAGGCGCACGATATGAGCCACAATCTTTTCGACGTTTTCATGAGGCAAAAAGGTATACAATACTCGTCACATATCTTTTAGATTTGACTCAAAACCTTGTTGATCAGGCATTTGACATACATAATAAACAAATTTTAACCTTACAATCCAAAGGAAGAAGACAGCAAGAAGAGCTTCAAAAGCTAAATGGGAAAGCTGTAAACGAAAAAGTTGTACATTACGCTAACTTAGGTAAGGCACTTATTAAAGCAAGAAATGAAGGTCTTGATCCTTTTGTATTACTAGAAACCGTTATGCCTTGGGAGAAATTTATTGAATCTATAGACGAAGCCAAAAAACTATCCCGACCACTCAATTATGACTACTTAGATCTTTTAGCTAGTCGATTTAATTATCTTCGTAAATACACACCCACCTTATTAAAGACGTTAGAATTTCGGTCAACAAAGTCAGCAGAACCACTGATAAGGGCTCTACATACTATTCAGAATATGAACGATTCTGGTAAACGAAAAGTACCTGAAGGTGCCCCTTTAGATTTTTTGTCCAATCGTTGGAGGAAACATGTCTTGGATACTGATGGGACGATTAATCGACAATACTATGAAATGGCAGCTCTGACTGAATTAAGAAATTATGTGAGGTCTGGAGATATTTCTATAGTAGGAAGTAAGCAATATAAAGAATTTGATGAATACCTTGTCGCACCAGATGAGTGGAAAAACATTCGTTCATCAGGCACGAGATTAGCAGTCCCCTCTAACGTTGATGAGTATCTTGAGGAAAGAATGACATCACTTCTACAGCGATTAAATTGGGTTAGTGACAATATTGATACACTTGAAGGAGTAAATATAGAAAAAGGTAGACTTCATATTCAGAAACTTGAAAAAGGCGTTCCTGAAGAAGCAAAGCAGTTTAGCGCCACTCTTTATAGCTTGTTACCTCGCATCAAACTTACAGATCTACTATTAGAAGTGGCAAGCTGGACAGAATTTGATCAACAATTTATTCATGCTTCCACGAATAAATCTCCTAATTCAGAAGAAAGGTCTATTGTTTTAGCAGCTTTAATGGCAATGGGAACGAATATTGGCTTAACTAAAATGGCAGATGCAACGCCGGGTATCTCCTATTATCAAATGGCAAATGCTTCTCAATGGAGGATGTACGATGATGTGATGAGTCGCGCACAAGCAACGCTTGTAAACTTTCATCATAGACGTTCATTATCATCTTATTGGGGAGATGGGAGCACATCTTCATCAGATGGAATGCGTGTGCAAGTTGGCGTCTCCTCTCTGAGTGCTGATCCAAACCCTCATTATGGATCAGGAAAAGGGGCTACTATCTATCGGTTGGTCAGTGATCAATTTTCATCATTCTATACAAAAGTCATTAATACAAATGCTCGGGATGCAGTACATGTTATTGATGGACTTTTACATCATGAATCGGATTTGTCTATTGAAGAGCATTATACAGATACGGCTGGTTATACGGACCAAGTATTTGGGTTGGCTCATTTATTAGGGTTTCGGTTTGCTCCACGCCTTCGGGATCTATCCGATTCAAAGCTCTATGTAATTGGAAAGCCTAGTGATTTTCCAAAGATAGAAAATCTACTGCGCGGACAAATTGATATAAAGGTCATACGTGAAAATTATAATGATGTTTTGCGCTTAGCTCATTCTATTCGCGAAGGAGAAGTGTCTGGAGCCCTTATTATGGGCAAACTTGGTTCTTATGCTCGGCAAAATAAAGTAGCTAAGGCTCTCAGAGAAATGGGGAGAATTGGAAAGACTATCTTTATACTTGATTATATTTCAAACAAGTCAATGCGTCGTCGTATCCAACGGGGATTGAACTGGAGATGGTACGATAAACTGGACACTAAATTAAGAGAAAAAGGTGATTCGGTTTATGGGGAGAAAAGTTTATGACCGTCAATTTAAAATGGCTGCAGTTCAGTTGGTGCTGGAAGAGAACCTATTTGTAAAAGAGGTTGCGAACGAATTATCTATTCATCCAAATACGCTATATCGTTGGATAAGTGAATATGAAGAATATGGGGAAAGTGCGTTTCCAGGCCATGGAAGCGCACTTTATAATTCTCAGTATGAAATGAAAAAGCTCAAGCGTGAGAATGAAGAACTTAGAAAAGAGCTGGATTTACTAAAAAAGTTCCGGGTCTTCTTGAAGAAAAAGAATGTGTAAGATTTCAATTCTTAAAAGAAAATAAACACAAATATAACATCAAGAAGGCTTGTAAAACGTTAAACATCTCACGATCAGGTTACTATGAATATTTACAGAGAAAACCTTCTAAAAGGGCTTTAGAGAACGAAGTGTTACGTACGGAAATAGAGGAGATATTTAAGGAACATAAGGGGCGGTATGGATCCTTAAGAATTACAAAGGTTCTTGAGAAGAAGGGAATCAAGGTAAATCGAAAAAGAGTAGGCAAACTAATGCGTCAAATGAACTTGTATGCGAAAGGAAGTCGGTATCGCTATAAGCGTTATAATAAGAAATCACCTTCTATAGAAAGACCCAACCTCTTAAATCAAGTTTTTCACACAGACGGACGAAATAAAATATGGGTCGGTGACATTACCTATATTCCTACTCAAAAGGGCACTTTATACCTCGCGGTATTTGTGGATATGTACTCGAGAAAAGTGAGTGGCTGGTCTATGAGTACACGGATGAAAGATTCTCTTGTGATAGACGCTTTTTTACAAGGATATAAGAAAGAGCATCCTCCAACAGGATTAATTATCCATACAGACCAGGGTTCTCAATATACAGGTAGTAGTTTTCAAGCCATACTGAAAAAGTATGGTGCTGTTTCAAGTGTCAGTAGAAAAGGAAATCCTTATGATAATGCGTTAATGGAATCCTTTTATAAGACCATAAAAAGAGAGCTCATTCATGGGGCCAAATTCACGACACCCGAACAAGCTCGAAAAGAAGTATTTAAATATATAGAGCTCTATTATAATACCAAAAGAATGCATTCTTCTCTGCATTATCTTTCCCCTATTGAATACGAAAAAGCCTATTCATCATAGTAACCTAACTTAGTGTCCAGTAAATATTGACAAGTCCAAATTGACAAGTCCAATTGTGTCTAACAATCGGGGTGCAGTTCAACCGAAAGGGTGGTTTTTTTATTGTTCTAATCCTATCCTTTATGTCTCCATTTCATTCAAATGATAAGAATACAACAAAAGGAACGACGTATTAAGTTGGGTGCCTTTCCGACGCCCAACTTCCTTTTTGGTTGGTTACTTGTAGGACTCGATGATAAAACAGTCATAGCATCTATCCTCAATACCTGTACAAGTAGCGATTATTTCCCTCTTTCTATTCAGAGAGGTATAAGAAACTTCATGATTGACAGAACGTTTAACACGTGGACAATAGGTGATTCGTCGCTGTAATTTTAAAATTTTTTTCATAGGAACCCTTCACTTTCTTTTATAGGCTTTCAATAAGCTCATTCAGAATGTTCCTGACGATCTATAAAAAATAATCTATTCATCTTTTCCCTCTATGTCTCCCATAATAAACTGTGAAATATAAATAGATATAAAGAGAACCGAACCTAGCGTGATAGGGTTCTCTTTATTAAGAAACGTCGCTTATTTCACTTTTCACGACTGCATGTTGCCAACTTGGGAAAAAATACAGGGCATTTTTCATCAGTATAGGATGTTTCTGTTTGACTTGTTTTTTTCGCAAGGACTCTCCGTTCTCGTCCAGTTGTTGAATTTGGAACATGACTTCTTTGGCTATCATATCGACTTTCATAAGATCACTCCCTTTATCAGATTAGTTCTATTATTCCCTTTGAGATCAAGAGTAAACTTAAATAGGAAAATCCCATTTCAAAATGCTTTAAAAAAACCTAAAATCTCTTTATGAAAAGAAGTTGGCCTCAAATATTTTATAAATAACCATCTAAAGGATTTGAGGCTTCTTATAATGTATATTATGGTAATAAGAAAAAAGGTTGGGCGTCCTCCAGGTACCCAATCTTTTTGAGTTGGGTACCCATCTTTAAAGGAGAAATCAATCTCCTCCTTGAATCTCTAACCGTAGGAGGGGATGAGGATGGCTAATCAACCTAAAAATTCATCTTATATATATCGAAATCGACAAAGAATGACGTTGAAAATCAAGAGGGATTCAACGCAGCAATTAGATGAGATGGCAAGGAATATGGAGTGTAGCCGAACGACTGTGATGGAAGAATGTATTGATTTTGTCCATAAAAACTGGAAGGAGAAAAAAAGAGACGTATCAGGGAATGTCTGGTCAAAATGATGGGGATAACACAAAAAGAGGCTGGGTATCCAAAAGACACGCAACCTCTTTCATGGCCGATAAATTACATTATGGTAACTAGAACGGTATAGTATATATATTAATCATAACGCTATTAGTTCAATCAATCCTATGGGAGAAAATATTAAATAAGTGGACTATATGATTTTAATAATACTAAAACTAATACCACTAATATTAATGGGTTTGTAACTTAAATTAAGGATTTGTAGGGTACTTGGACTACTAGCTGGTGTATTAAAAATCGTGCTGGTGCTCAGGAAGTTAGGAGGAATATTATTTCTAGATATAATTACCTGTGTTCCTTTTTGAGGAAGAAGAGTATTGTTTAGTCTAAAACCTATTTTGGAGGAAGTAAAGTTGTTAATTTCTAATTCAAGTGTAGTTAAATAAATTTGTAACCTCCCTTTCCGTTTATTGATTTTTGTTGAAACAATGACCAAGCATGTTGAGGTTTACCTATAATATTATGTCCAAGCGATGGGAGAGGACACCCCATTTTCACTAGTAAAAGTGTATTTCCCCACCTATTTTCGCCCAATTTGATAGGGGATTTTAACTTTCCGATCTGTTTGTTAAATCATGGATTATATAGAAGGTGTGTAAGGCATACATTTTAAATCACCAGAATACGATTAGTATATAAAAGTATGAAAGGGGAAAGTGTATGTCTCCGAAGATTTATTATCCACATGAGTATATACTAGTCCCAGCAAGTAGTCCTTATCCTGAGGATACCTTTTATAAGGTATCTATAGGTCAACAAGGGTTCTGTGGTTATTTTCATAATGTCCTAAAAATCGAAATGGTATATAGTAACCAAATTGGTGCGGGAGGAAAAGTTAATCCTGCTTTTCCTTGCTCTACTGGAGATTTTAAAAAGGTGATGGAAGCAGCAAATAAGCTTTTACTTACGTAAAAGCTTATTTGCTTATCGGGTTTCGGTGCAAAAACTACTCCCTATAAACATAGAGAACCACTTTCCTTTAATTTGCTAGCTTATGAAGCTATTCCAAACAGTTGATGAATGA